>JAAHGE010000487.1 GCA_010672635.1 Desertifilum sp. SIO1I2
TTTATACATTAAATTCTCATAATTTTCATCGCCTTTCTGAAGCTTTAGTGAATATCCGCATGACTTTATCCAATGCGGTTAAAGAGCATTTAATTTCTTTAGAAAAATCCGAACAGTTAATTCAGTATGCTAAACAAGTTTATTACTTAGAGCGTTCTTATGAAAGTCTCTTACAAAGTTCTATTTTATCTCCAGAAGAAGCTTGTAGCTTAAATAATTACTTAACTTGTCATCAAATCGATCTCAAGCAAATTGACGCGCTTCAAGTTTTATCAAAAAAGGCTGAATTACTTAGATCGGAAAATTTTAGTCCAGAACTGATTCGATCCAAGCCGGTTATCAGTCTCCAGAAAAAGAAAACTCTGATGATAGGATTTCCTTTTGACGATCAAATTATATCAGGTTATAAGGTTTGGAAAATCATTAGTCAAAATCCTGAATTCTTAAATAAGATGTATGTTCAGCTAACCCAACACTGTTTTATTAGAGAATGGGCTAGACAGAAGCAAATTAAAATTCCTCAGACAGAGAAAGAAAGGCTTATAACAGAATGGGAAGAAGAATATCCTAGCAACGAATTAAAATCTAATGGATTAACTAAAAATAGATACCAAGAGTTATTGTATGAAAGACTTTTAGTGAACTGGATTATTCAAAAAAGCCCAGATTATTTTAGGATTCAATGGGATTTTGATCTAGCTGTGCAAATCGAGAGTCAGATTCAAAATAGAATCATTGAATCTGCTGAAAGAGAAACTTTATGGCGAAAGCTATCTCAATATGAATTTATTGCAGATTGGGCAAGGTTGAATGGAGTAGAAGCTCCCAATTGCTCTGTAAATTCCAATTTACAGTTTATCTGCAATCAATCAAATAGAGAAGATATTAAAAAAAAGGTTGACGAACGAATATTAGTGGATTGGATCGCGAGCAAAGGCGCTAATTATTTTCATATTGACTGGGATTTTTCACTTGCGCTCTTTCATGAACTGCAAATAACAGGACAACTGGCTAAAATCTTGAAAGGAGATGATTAGAGTTGCTCAAAAAAACGTATTTTAAGGGAACGCATCGTTTAATCGATCCGGCAAAAACATTGAGCGACATTAGTTCAATTCTCAAAGAAGTGGGTATTGCTCGATGTGCGAATATAACCGGATTAGATCGCATTGGTATTCCGGTTTGCGTGGCTATTAAACCGAATGGGAGAATGGTTCAGGTTCATAATGGGAAAGGGTTGAATTTAGTGGCTGCACAAGTTTCGGCATTAATGGAAGCTATTGAAATTTTCCATTATGAAAACCCATTATCGTCTTTTGAATTTGGGTCTTGTAATACTTTTAAAGATAGTGGTGAAACGATTATTTCTCCCGATAGACTACCGTTATATTTTGCAGAGCGATTTTTCAGTTGCGATCTCAAACTTGACTGGGTACAAGGCGAGAATTTATTAACAGGAGAGTCCGTTTGGCTGCCTGCAAGTGCAGTTTATCTCTGTCCGCGATCGCTCTATCATTATTCTTCTAATGGTTTGGCGAGTGGTAATCACCTGCTAGAAGCGACTCTTCACGCAATTTACGAACTCATTGAAAGAGATGCGATCGCCAACCTGAGCATTCAAGGGCGTCTCACTCTCCAAAGGTGTCACATTATCGCTCTTGATACGATTGCAGATCCTAATGTCAGAGAACTCATCGCCCGCATTGAGTATGCTAACTTCAAACTGGTCTTAATTTGGGTCAAGAGCTGTATTGACATTCATACGTTTTGGGCAGTTCTCCTGGATCGACAGCCTTTAACACCTACAATTATGGTGAATATGGGTTATGGCACCCACCTAGACCTTTCTGTAGCCGCGACGCGTGCCATTACCGAAGCCGCTCAATCGCGTCTAACCTTTATTTATGGAGTGAGTGAAGAATTAGTCGAGCCACTCAAGAGCGATCGCACTCAGACTTATTACAAAATTTACAACTACTTCGACCGCTTACAAGCCACAGCGCCTTGGCAAGCCTTCAAATCGTTGCAAAGCGATAACTTGGAAGAAGACTATACCGAAGTTCTAGAAAAACTCGCCTTGGCAGGCATTCAAGAGATTTTTCGGGCAAACTTAACGCAAAACGCTTTGAATATTCCGGTGGTTAAAGTTTTTATTCCCAGCCTGAACTACAATCCTTTGCTTACAAGCTAATAACAGATAATCAGCGGTAATTGAGGGCGAGCATCTAAGATTTTGCCCTGACGCGCACAATCGAAGGTTATTTCCAACAAGGGAAACGAGCCTGTAGCGGCTGTCACTGTCGTTTGGTGGCTCAAAAAAGAAGGCGTTGCGCTGAGATGAGATTGAGGAATCCCCGTTATCTTGACGCCCGTTACTTTCCTTACCCCCAGGGGGTGAGACTCGGCTAGGGTTTGAAGATCGTCTGGATATTGCTGGAATTGAGTTGCAAAAGCCATATATTCAGGTACCACAAACCAGAGTGGTTCTAAAGCCTGGGTTGCTGAGTTGGCAAAATCAATTGAAGTTTGAGGTGACATCCACTCTGCCCAGTATGGATGGGGAAAATGCCTTAACTCAACTGAGTCGCGATCGCACCTGAAACCCACTCCAAACGGAGAAGCCCCCGTTTGTTGCCAAGCTGCTCGCGATCGCCAATCAATGGCTGTACGTTCTGTATTGTGTTGAGCAACTTCCTCATCCGCTAGCCAAATTAGTTCTAAATAAGCATTGGCAAAGAAAAAGAAGCGAGAAGCCGTTCCTTGCCCTTGATGGCTTGCAGTGCGCGAGGTGGGCTGAAGCCCCATTGCTTCTAGCTTGGCAATCTCTGGGGCTGAAGGTTGCACCCAGATCAAAACATGGTCAAGTTCTAAGGGCAAGTTGGGATACTCCATCTCTAGCTGAGTTTAAAGTGCTGAACAAAATTTAGGTTCAGTTGTTCAGCACTCAATACCGTCCTAAAACAAAAACGTCGCTCTCAAAGTTCCCAGAACCACATCAGGATTTCGATTGGTTTGATTGGGAGCCATCAGCCAGATCGCGCCGGGGGTCAAAAACAGATTATCGTTGAGACGATAGACATAGAACGCTTCAAGATGAAAAGGCGTTGCCCGATCGGGAATCCGCCTGAGTAAATCTGTTGTTCCAAAACCGCTACGATTGTCGGGTACGCTTTGCGGATCGCTAAACGGAGCCGGAATCCGCGATCGCGTTACGTAAGGCGACGCCCCAAACACCAATCCCCCTAAATTGCCCCGCCGACCTAAATCTGGGAAAGCCAAAGCAATCCCATAGGTTAAAACGCTGGCGCTACTGCTGTTATAGCGAACCTCAAATGGCGAACCGGGTGCGATCGTGCCAGAAGCTCCTTCGACATCGGTATACGTCACCCACCCATTGACCGCAAACCGAGGCGTTACTCGCCACAATCCCGAAAACCCATAGGAATTGGTGGTATAAGCGGTTGGGGGAAATGTGGGATTATTGCCGAGGCTCGTGCCAATATCGTTGTTGAAGAGATTGCCACCTGGCAGATAAGCCCGATTGTAAATCAACCCCAACGATAAATTATCCGTCGGCTGAAACGTTAATTGAGCTAAAGCCGAATACCGACCATCAAACAAACCATTCCCTTCAGCCGGGTTAAACGCCTCACTCGCCAGATATCCGGCGCTAAAACTTAGTCGTCGGGTTAAGTCGTAGGTAAAACCGACTCCCGAACCCGGCCCCATGACGCTATAAATGGGGTTGCGCTGGGCAAAAACAGAGAGCGAACCCGTCCCCCCATTATCATCATCCCAACTGCTAAAGGTGGTGGGAACATAGTCGAAATGCTCGCCCCCGATTGCCATTACAACCGTCCGAAATCGCGAACCGATAGGAAAGCTGTATTGAAGATTGGTTAAACCGACTTGATTATTTGGGGAAACTCTGCCGAGATCTTGAAAGGTTTGCTGACCTTCTACGCTTCGACCGACTCCGGCTTGATTGCCAATGGAAACATAACTCACAACTGGATTAGGACCAAACTCAAATCCCCCAATATTATCCGGCGCTCTTCTACCGGGGTGTCCTGAGTTGCCGCTGGTTAACCTGAGTTTGAGTTCATCTCTTCCTGTAAAGCTTGTCAGAAAATCAAGGCGAACGCGGTTCGCTAAAACTGTATTTTGCGATGGGGTAATAAATTCTCTAGAAGTCTGCGGTTCCCCAGTCAGCGGATTAAAGGGACTTGCGGGGAAACGAACTCTGGTATCATCACCTGCCACTACATCCGTTACCGCAAAAATGGCTTCGCCTCGGAGTTTGGTCGTCGTA
>JAAHGE010000488.1 GCA_010672635.1 Desertifilum sp. SIO1I2
TCCCAACGGTGCAGGAGAAGTCATCTGCAAACTGCTGAAGTAGAGGCATTCTCCTGCACCGTTGGGTTCAAAGGGGACGGCGATGCCATCTTCTCGGATGCGAGTGCGATCGCGACAATTATAAACTTCTAAGGGTCGCGTTTTGCCATCAATTTGCACGATGGCGCGATATTCCCAAAAGTATTTAGCACTGCGCTTGACGCTAATTAAGCAAATCTGATGCTCTGCTATTGTCCGACACAATGCCGCCTCCGCAGGCGATGCTATGCCGATTGTCAGTATCCAAATTAGCGCCAGAATGAGATATTTCACGGGCGATAGGCTCAAGATTCCGTTCAATTATTCTATAGTGGCGATCGCATCGGGGAGTTCGTGGAATCAACGAGCCTTGGCGATCGTCTCTCTGTTTGAACTATCACAAAATCTATTTATTGTCTAGCCCAGGTCTTTCGACTCCAAGAAGACGGCTAATACGGCAACGATTCCGTCAAGTATCTGTAATAATTATTTACATAAAGTTACATTTCTTGATATTCAAGCCCAAGCTGAGGTTAACGCACCATGAGAACCGATTTTGATTTTCCCAACAAATATTTAATTGGCCCGGTTGTATTCAGACCTGAGTTTAATGCCCCAGAAGATACAATTAGCTTGAACCAAGCTTGGTCGCTATTTTTCACCGCAGGTCAAGAAGACAAAGTCTTTGGCTTTAGTGGTGAGGTGGGTCGCTTTTTGACTTACTTATTGGTAGCACTCAGCGTGACAGGTGTTTTAGGGGTAACGCTGTTCAGCCATGTTATCTGAATTGAATATTTCAGCCTGTTAGATCGAGGCTTCGTTAACGGGTATCGCTGCGATACCCGTTAAGTCTTTGTTGCCTGAACGTGTTGATTTCTGGGGATGGAGCTAAGGGAACTCGAATCCCTGACCCCCTCAATGCCATTGAGGTGCTCTACCAACTGAGCTATAGCCCCGTTCAATCATGCGTTTATCATTGTCGCTGAAATCTCTGAAATTTGTCAAGTCCTCAAGCCGCATTCAATTCGGGTGAAAGACGCGGTAGAGTGAGTTGAAGCCGTGGTTTGCATCAATGGTTTATGACTGAAACACCCGAAAACGCTCCCAACGCAGAATTGAACGACACAGAAGTTTTAGAGTTATTGCGATCGCTCCGACGCAAGGAAGGATCGTGGGTAAAATGGGGTCAAGCTTCGGCCCAATTGCAAAAAGCCGGTTATTCTCCCCAACAGATTTTTGAAGAAACCGGGATCGAACCCGTCCAACAAAATCAGATTGTTGTAGCGGCCCAAGTTTATCAAAGCTTGGTGAATGGTAAGGTCAGTGAAGCCACGCTAAATTACTATCAGCAGAAGGGTAGCGATCGCCTTTACGAGTTTCGCATCCTCACCCAAGCCGAACGCGCTACGGCGGCTGAATATGTGGTTCAGCAAGGCTTAGATGCCGATGAAGCGCGAGAAGTGGCAAAAGCGATGAAAGAAATTTCGCGCCTGCGTACCCTTCCCCAGGGGTTTGCACGCACGCCAGGGGATGCGGTGGCTTATCTGTGTTGGAAAAATGCACGCCAGCAGTCAGACTTGCAAGAGCGATCGCGCCTGATTGCCAAAGGGTTAAGATTTGCTCAAACCCCAGAAACTCGCGCCTCAATCGAACAACTGCTAACCGATTTTACCGTTACTCCCAAACGTCCGGCCCCGATTTTCCCCGTCTATCGGTTGGAAAGTAGCGACGAAATGCCGCGTATTATTCCCCTTGTCGGTCAATTTCCGCTCAGTGTAGCCGATCTCAAGGCCGTTCCTCTCGTAGAAGAGGAGGGGTTATTTAAGATGGTCAAATTCTCTGGAGAAGGTGCTTGGGTTCCTATTCCTGGCTGGCAGATGATTCGCCGCGCTGAAGATCCCGTCGCGATCCTGGGAGAAAGCGATAAACTCTCTTATCCTTTACCCGGAGATCCAGAACCCGTTTTAGCGATCGTAGACCGCGCTCAACGGCAATGGGACGAGTCAAGTTATTTTATTGTGGAGCAGGAAGGACAAATCGAGATTCAGTGGTTTGAGACGGAATGCGATCGCCCTTTATTAGGTAAGCTCATCTTAGTGATGCGACCCAAGCGCGTCTTTGATGAGGGCGCAACCGCCGATCTGTGGCAAATTGAAGAATAGCGATTGGGCGATCGCCTCTGGGGGTGAGGGGTGCGATCGCCCTCCGGGCGGTTCGGAGAACCATCGCGCCTAAGACTCAACCCCCAGCTACCGCCGGAACGATACTCACCTCATCCCCATCCTTTAGCGGCGTTTCCGTCCCTTCCAAAAAGCGGATATCTTCGCTATTCACATAGAGGTTCAAAAAGCGGCGGGGTTTGCCAGATTCATCGCACAAACGGCTTTTAATCCCCGGACAATGTTGTTCGAGAGAATCAATCAATTCTCCAACATTACTACCCGTCGCTTCAATCGTGGCTTGATTGTTCGTAAACTTTTGCAGTGGCGTAGGAATTAAAACAGTAACGCTCATCAGTTCGCAATCCTTCGGTCGTTCAATAATTCAAAACGGCATTCAATATTGTACAGACGCAGCGCGGTACGTCTGTACAGAGAGTTCAATTTGGGAGAAATTCTCTAAACGAGAACTTGCTGCCATTCCAGGCGATCTAGAGTCCGAGAACGCTCTAAGGCACGCTCAAAGCTATCGAGTTTGGGTTCAATGGTGAGGGGTTCGCCAATGTAACCTTGAACGGCTTCTTGAGTCTTCAGACCATTACCCGTGATGTAAGCAACGGTGGTTTCTTCTGGATCGATTTTGCCAGCTTCCACCAGTTTCTTCAAGACGGCGATCGTGGTACCGCCTGCGGTTTCGGTAAAGATTCCTTCGGTTTCTGCGAGCAGTTTAATCCCTTCAATGATTTCTGCATCGTTAACCGATTCAATATTACCATTGGTTTTCCGCGCAATTTCTAAGGCGTAAATGCCATCAGCGGGGTTGCCAATTGCAATGGATTTGGCAATTGTATTCGGTTTAACAGGGGTGACAAAATCGCGTTCTTCTTTAAAAGCTTGAGCAATGGGAGAACAGCCATCGGCTTGCGCGCCGCTGAATCTCACTGCTTTCTCGTCTACTAAGCCAACTTTGACGAACTCTTGGAAGCCTTTGTAGATTTTGGTGAACAGCGAACCGGAAGCTAGCGGAGCCACAATATGATCGGGGAGTTGCCAGCCAAGTTGTTCTGCGACTTCAAAGCCAAGTGTCTTGGAACCTTCGGAATAGTAGGGACGCAGGTTGATATTGACAAATCCCCACCCATGTGTATTGGCAACTTCGCAGCAGAGACGGTTGACTTGATCGTAGTTGCCTTCAACGGCCATAACCGTAGGATTGTAGATTAAGGTACCGAGAACTTTACCCGCCTCTAAGTCAGCCGGGATGAACACGCAGCAGTCTAAACCGGCATGGGCTGCGATCGCTGCTGTAGAATTAGCTAAATTTCCGGTACTTGCACAAGATACGGTACTAAATCCTAATTCTCTCGCCCGCGACAGCGCCACGGATACCACCCGATCTTTAAAGCTCAGGGTGGGCATATTCACTGCGTCATTTTTAATATAGAGTTTCTTTAATCCCAAACGCCGAGCCAAGCGATTGGCTTGCACCAACGGCGTCATCCCAGTACCAACATCAATAACATTTTCTGTAAGAACGGGCAAAAAGGGGCGATAGCGCCAAATCGAGTTAGGTCCTTTCTGAATACTTTCGCGGGTGACAGTGCGGCGCAGGGTGTCATAGTTATAAACGACTTCCAACGGACCAAAACATTCTTCGCAGACGTGTTTGGCTTGAAGTTCGTACTCAGCGCCACACTCTTTGCATTTCAGCTTTTCGCAAGTTGCGGCCGTAGTTTGGGGTGATGTTGCCAGAGTCATGGCTCGCACATTCCTCAATTTCTGTTAACGATGGCATCGTATCACGGCCCCAATAGCCCGTCAAACATACCCGACTTTTTTTATCGGGTATTCTGTGTCTACTGAAAATAAAGCGATTCAGCGATTGGAGGTCAAAAAAAGATAAATCTAAGAAATATTAAGGATCGAGCCAATCTCAATCAATTTTCGCTCCCAAACGTTAAAACCCCAGATGGCTAGCGCTAGCCTATCTGGGGCAAAAATACAACAGAGATGAATTAAGTGAAGGGGACTGCCGTCAACGTCCAATCAGTCTATTATTCAGTAGGGGCATTCTCTACCCAGATTGCACTAGGGGCTTGTAAATTCACATTC
>JAAHGE010000489.1 GCA_010672635.1 Desertifilum sp. SIO1I2
TGAGGTTGGGTTGAACACCGTGCAACCCCACATTCCGAGCTAAGGGATCGGGGTTTTGAGAGTTTTGTCAGTCAATTAAGATAGCGTTAGATGGAGTAATAGAGGGGAAAGGTTTTAGCTTCCTTGGGTTTAACGTAAACGCGCTGGTTCGGTTGGAGTTGGAGTTCTTTGAAGCGATCGCGATTCAGGTGAGCGTTTAAAACCTGTCCATCATCCAACAATAATTCAACTTGGACTTCCCACCCCAAGTTAATCAGCCGTCCCACTCTGGCAGGTACGCTACTCTCTGTAGCAGTCGTTTCAATCGCGACATCGTGAGGACGCAGGAAAATTTCGGGATGCGCTGACTCAAACCCGTTCCCCTCAAAGATCCGCGAGGTACTCGGTAAAATATTCACCGGCCCAATAAAGCTCATCACAAACGCTGAAGCCGGGTTATCGTAAATATCCGCCGGGGTTCCCACTTGTTCCACTTTCCCCTGGTTCATCACCACAATTTCGTCAGAGACTTCCATTGCTTCTTCTTGGTCGTGGGTGACAAAAACGGTCGTAACATGGACTTCATCGTGCAACCGTCGCAGCCAAGCGCGTAAATCTTTGCGGACTTTTGCATCCAACGCGCCAAAGGGTTCGTCTAAGAGTAACACTTGGGGCTGTACGGCTAACGCTCTAGCTAAGGCTACCCGCTGGCGCTGTCCTCCAGACAGTTGTGAGGGATAGCGATCGCCTAATCCTTGCAGTTGCACTAACTCTAGCAGTTCTTCTACTCGGTCTTTACGTCTAGCTTTGGAGACTTTGCGAATATCTAGCCCGAAGGAGATATTCTGGCGGACGGTCATGTGTTTGAATAGGGCATAGTGTTGGAAGACAAAGCCAATATTCCGGTCTTGTACGCTTTGATAGGTCGCGTCTTTCCCCGTCAGCCAAATCTTACCTTCATCTGGGGATTCTAACCCGGCAATCAGTCGCAATAGGGTTGATTTACCCGATCCCGATGGGCCAAGTAAAGCAACTAAAGAGCCGGATTTGACTTCTAAGCTGACTTGGTTAACGGCAATAAAACTACCAAACCGCTTAGATACGTTTTCAACAACAATGCCCACGCTCAAAAACCTCTAATCTGGGAAAATTTAATAGTGAAGGATGAAAGACGAAACGGCACGTTAATCCCAGAGATTTTTTAGGCTAGTCTTCATCCCTCGGTAGAAATGCCGGTCGTAAAGCGCGGTTTTGTAAACCATCGCTCTTGTCTACCCACAAATCCAACAGTTAAGTGTAATTTCCGAATTACCCATAGGGTTACTGTAGATTTATATCACAATTTGTTGCATTCTGACCAAATTTGCGTCAGCATCTCCTAACCGCAGCTACAGCAATCTACTCCAGAGCAGTCTAAGTCTGGCGTGCAATCGCCACAGCCATCATTTGGACAACTTGATTCGTTGCCGCAGCCCTCAGCGCCACACTCTAGAATACTGCTAGTTGGCTCGCAGCAAAGAGGCTCTTGGCAGTCATTGGAACCTAAAGCGCAGACGCCTCGATCGGGTTGTTTTTTCGGGCGGGTTTGATTTTCTTCATCTTCTGGGCGATCGCCAACTTGAGCAAATCGAGTTTTCAGCGTTTGGTTGGCTTGCTTGCAGGCTTGGAAACGCTGATGAATCAGAGGGATGGCGTCTCCCAATCCATGTTTGGCGATCGCGCGTTTGGCATACTCAGAACAGGATAAATCTTGATGTAAAATTCGATACGCACAAGCAAATCCCTTCCGAGGGGAAATATAGCGTTGATAACCCCCAATTGAAGACGCTGCCGTATGGCGAACCGCGAAATCCAGCCAAGATCCATTCATTGTTGATTTCACCCAGATTATTAAGTTAAAGATTCAACCTTCCTCAATCCAATTCCGTTTTGTTGAAGGCGAACACCCAAGGCACGACAAATGTTAAGCAGTATTTCAACTTCGGGCAATTTCGCACTCACTCCGTCCGAGGAGGTAAAAGTCCGTGATACGATTCACTACCGTAGCGATCGTTAAAGATTGGGAGAAAAGCCTTGGCACTAAGGGTTGCTGTTGTTGGATCGGGCCCGGCAGGATCGAGCGCTGCCGAAACCCTGGCAAAAGCTGGAATCGAAACTTACCTATTCGAGCGCAAGTTAGACAATGCCAAGCCTTGTGGCGGTGCAATTCCCTTGTGCATGGTTAGCGAGTTCGATCTACCCCCCGAAATTATTGACCGTCGGGTGAGAAAGATGAAAATGATCTCGCCCTCCAATGTCGAGGTCGATATCAATATTGAAAAAGAAGATGAATATATCGGCATGTGCCGTCGGGAAATTCTCGATGGCTTCATGCGCGACCGGGCAGCCAAATTAGGTGCCAAACTGATTAATGGAACCGTTTATAAACTCGATATTCCTACCAGTGCAAATCATCCCTATACCTTGCATTACGCCGATCATTCCGATGGCAGTGCAGAAGGGGTGATGAAGACCCTTCAGGCGGATGTGGTGATTGGAGCAGATGGAGCAAACTCTCGCGTTGCCAAAGCAATTGACGCGGGAGACTATAATTATGCGATCGCCTTCCAAGAGCGCATTCGTCTTCCCCAAGACAAAATGGCCTATTACGAAGACCTCGCAGAAATGTACGTGGGTAACGATGTTTCCACCGACTTCTACGCCTGGGTCTTCCCCAAATACGACCACGTAGCCGTCGGTACCGGCACCATGAAGGTGAACAAAGCCGACATCAAGAACCTGCAAGCCGGAATTCGCGCGCGCGCAGCCAAACGGCTTGAAGGCGGCGAAATCATCAAAGTTGAAGCTCACCCCATCCCCGAACATCCCCGTCCGCGCCGCGTCGTCGGTCGCGTCGCCTTAGTTGGCGATGCTGCCGGAACCGTTACCAAGTCTTCCGGTGAAGGCATCTACTTTGCAGCTAAGTCTGCGCGGATGTGTGCTGAAACCATCGTCGAGTTTTCTAACGGCGGAACTCGCATCCCCACCGAAGATGACCTCAAGGTTTATCTCAAGCGCTGGGATAAGAAATATGGCATGACCTACAAGGTTCTGGATATCCTGCAACGCGTCTTCTACCGATCCGATGCCACGCGGGAAGCGTTTGTAGAAATGTGTGCCGATAAGGACGTGCAAAAGCTCACCTTTGACAGCTACCTCTACAAAACCGTTGTTCCGGCAAATCCTCTGATTCAAATGAAGATTACAGCCAAAACCATCGGTAGCTTACTGCGCGGCAATGCTTTAGCGCCCTAGGCATTATCAGATAATTTGAACAATCAAGAAAGGGGGTGAAATATCCCCCCTTTTTGTGTCTCCCTGTACTCCACACCTTTTAAGCCTGGGAATTGAACCAGCCTTTAATGACTGCCTTCACAATCTTTAAGTATTTATTTTCTAGGATTAACTGGTCTAGTGCAGTTTCTCCTCCTGCTTTCAAGGCAGCTACAGTCCGTTGCTTGAAACTGGATTGAGTTGCAATATTAACATAAGAAATTTGTTCAGATTCCGTTGCTGTTGGGTTAGTTTTCTCCAGTTGAACTAAAAGCTGTTGAATTTCAGTCGCCGCTTCTGCTAGCGTTTGCTTAGGCGCAGACTCCGATGAATGACTTGAACTACTGACATTGCCAGTCACTTGACCCGTTACTAGGTTAGAACCCGTCATCGATCCAACGTTAATGCGATCGCCACTCATCGTAAAATATCCTCAAGAACAATAAACTCTAAACATTACTGACAACATTACCCGTTACGGTTCCACTAATGAGATTAGAACCGTTCATAGTGCCAACGTGAATGGATTTATTATCAATTTGTCGTTGGTCAAAATTAAAGTTAAATGCTTTTAACTCGTCACTATTCATAATGTTGTAAAAAACCAACATGACTCGTTTGAGAAACTCTACATCCGGACTCACCAATACAGGGTTTTCACCCGAATTTAATTGGATGCTCAAGCCATAGCGGATTGTATTCTTTGCTTGTTGATATTCGTAAAATAACCAACCTAGGACGCCAAGAATGACAAATCCTAAAACTTTTATCCCAGAATGAGGTAAAAACAGCAGTACAACGCCAACGAGTAATAGCCATAAGAAATATTTAGGCATTGGCTTGACACTTGACAAATTGACGAGTTCCAAAGACGAAATGTTGGGTATTTGGTAGATAGAGTTTTCAAAAATCAAGGTTTTTCCACGTACTTTTAGCACTGAGGTTTTGATTTCCTTTAGTTTGTCGGCTTCGTTTCCCAGAAGTTGATCGATCATGG
>JAAHGE010000049.1 GCA_010672635.1 Desertifilum sp. SIO1I2
ATTGCGTTGATTCTGCTTTCCATTTCTGTCCTAATGTTACTTCGTAATGCTATATTAGCTATCAAATTGTCATTGAAAGACATGGCGGTACCCTAGAGTGCTTCTCGGAATTAGGGAAAGGGGCAGAATTTGTGATTCAAATTCCCATTTTTCAGAGTCAACTGCAAGTTTCTGAAGTCCAACAGCAAAGACCAATTCTTTAATATATCCGGTAGGGGGTTGGGGGTGAGGGGAAGGAGTGCAACTCCTAAAAAAGCTTGCTACTGTTCGTTTGCGAACAGTGAATTAACAGCCAAACCTTGAGATGAGGTTTACTCTACTCCGGTTGTCGGGTATCCCGAAAGTTTCCCTCCCGAAGCGATGTGATAAGGTCAAAGTAGGCATACAGGCTTGATCCAATAGAGGAAAAATTCAATGTACGAAGTCTACGATACCGATAAACGGAAGCTGCTATCGGCTCTCAGCCACGGCTCTATCTTTTTTAGCGCTGCCCTAGTGTCTATCGGGATTCCTGTAGCGATCTTATTTGTGAGCGAAGACCCCATTGTTAAAGAAAATGCTAAAGAAGCCATTAATTTTCACCTTAATGTGTGGTTGTATGGCGCGATTATCGGGTTCCTGTCTTTCATCACCCTGGGATTGTTAGGGTTTATTCTCTTCCCCATCTGGTTTTTAGTTCACTGGGGACTTTCTATTCGAGCAATTTTATTTAGTCTAAGCGAAGTCGAGCGGGCTTATCGCTATCCTTTTATTTTCCGGGTCGTCTAAGCGGAATGCTAGAGGAGATGGCAATCAATGCTAATTGCCGCGCGGGTACTGGCAATTACTGGCAATTAGCATTGAGGAAGCGCTCAAAAGTCTTCAGACGCGTCCACCAGCGAAGTCACTGTCAAGCCTTCTGGAACGGTGTAGAAGCTAGGTGAGAGCGAGATTAAGTCTTCAATATTGCGTTGCATGGTACCGCAAATTGCATCTAGAGGGAGATCGTTGGCATCATGACCAAAGGGATCTTCAATCTCAATCCCAATCTCTTCGATCCCCAGTAAAGCAAAGCTGACTAAGGCAACTGTTAGACCAGTTTGCCAGCCTTGGGTTTTCACCATCTGAAAGGGTAGAGAAAGGCAGTAAATCAAGAGTAGCTGCTTAAGATGGATGACGTAGGCAAGAGGAATCGGCGTTTTTTGGATGCGTTCGCAAGCACTTAAAGCTGCCACTAGATTATCTAGTAATCCATACATGGCCGTCAGTTGTTGGATGCTGAGGCGATCGCGTCGATGCTGTTGTTGTAAATAGTCGCCGATCCAAAACGCCACTTCTAACGGGGGATTATTCATGCCTTGCAGCTTTTCGTAGCGCGAGAGGGGCATAAAGGTGGCTAATTCGTTGGTGACGGGTTCCCCACGTAAATGCAGTTTTGTGGCGACTGCAAAGGCAAGCAGCAGTCGTAGCGCCTCAATTTTGGCTTGTCGATCCTCCGGTTCGGGTTCGGGGATGGAAACCCAAATTTGGCGGGCGAGGTTACGAACGCTAATGATAATGCTTCCCCAAGCTTTACGCCCTTCCCAAAAACGGTCATAGGCGGTATTGGTGCGAAAGACTAAGAGCAAACCTAAAACGAGACTGGGAATTAAACTATCTGCGGTTGGCCAGTTGATGGCCCAACCCTGTTTGTAAAGTGCAGAAATAATGAAGCCGAAGCTCCCGCATAGGAAAACGCGGGGTAAGACGGCCTTTAAGACAGAACCCTTAAGTTGGGTAGCAGTCCGAAACCACTTCCACTGACTAACCACCATTCAGTCACTCGACTTGCATTCAAGATTACAGATTGCCGTTGCAAATTTGAGGAAGATAGAGAAAAAGGCACAATACAACCTCTAAGAACGAGAGGTTGGGTAGATGCTATAACGGTCGAAAACCCTTCAATATAGATTAGCCCTCCCTACAGAATCGGCATAGGGAAGGCGTGGGTTCTCAGTTCTAATTTATACGAGTAGGTTGGGATATGCCACTCATAAAATTGCCCTACGTAAGGGGAATCGCAGGGCATCAGGACAGTTAATTGCTTGTTACGATCTAGTGTCTCTAGGGTTCTTCTCCCTGCTGCGATCGCTTGTGCCAATTTCTTCAGTGTCCACTGCTCGAATGCTTCAAAAGCCTAGCAGGGCCCGGTAATAGTGCATCAGCCAGCCGACGATCAGACCAATGAGCGAAGTCACAGTTAAAATCCAAAAAGCCTGTCTCTCGGTATAGCCTGCGGTTTGAATATCCAACCGGGCTAAAGAACCAGCCGAGAGCAAGATTAACCCAGTGGCAAAGATATAAATCTGAGAGATCGCTAATACAGCAGTGAATGCAAAGCCAACAGCCGCGATCAAAATGCCGAGGTCTGTTTTAGACCAAGCAGCAAGTAAGGTTTTCGCACTTCTGAGAGGGGCGGTTAACAGGGCCGCAAAAAAGACAGCAAGGGCAGCCGCGATCGCCCACATTGTATAAGCCCGATGCCACTGAAATCCCTCAACTTCGGGTAAAGGGGATAAGGGCAAGGTAAACCCATAGGTCGTGTAGGTCAAAACCAAAATGCTCAGAGAAATCCAAGGGAGTTTTTGAAAAAATGGCGTCATGGCCCCTCGATCGAGTGCTGTTGAGCGGTTCAGCGGTGCGTAGCGGTGTAAAAAACAGTTGGGTTGATCTTTGATTCGCGATCGCGTCTCCACCAGAGAATCCCTACGTGGCTATACAAGCAAAAGGAGTGACTGAATAAGCCACTCCTGGGGGCGATTTCCTAATAGAAATCGCCAACCGATCGATTTATCTTAGCGACCTTGAGACACTGAGGTTTTAGGGCGCTTAACCAATTTGGGTTTGGGCGTTGCGGACGGAATTTCTTCCTCGGTGTAGTCTGACTGCATCCAGGCAGGACGCACCCGGTCGTAGGCCATTTGTAAGGCCGCAGCCGCGATCGCATGGGGATCGTACTCTTCAGACAGTTGGGCCACAATGGGTAAGAAAGAGGCCATCCGTTCGCCAACGAGGGCTTCGCGCACTTGATCTTGCAGTTTTTCCAGGTGGCGAGCTTCAATTTGAGAACGCGTGGGAATTTGTTTAACTTCCAGCTTCTGCCGCAAGTGACGCTCAATTTGATAGAGTTTGCGACGATCGAAGGGTTGCAATAGGGCGATCGCCGTTCCTTCTTTACCGGCGCGTCCGGTACGACCGATCCGGTGAACGTAGCTTTCAACGCTATCGGGTAACTCGTAGTTGATAACGTGGGTTAAGTCATCCACATCTAACCCGCGCGCTGCAATATCAGTTGCCACGACGAGGCGGACTTGACGGTTGCGGAAGCGCAGCATCAACCGTTCCCGTTGAGACTGGCTGAGATCGCCGTGATATTCATCCACGTTATGTCCGGCAGCTTGCAAGAAACTGGTCAGTTCTGCGGCTTGGCGGCGCGTGCGGACGAAAATCAGTGCAGATTCGGGATCTTCAAGTTCTAAAATCGGTTGTAAGGCTCTGGCTTTCGTCCAGCCGCGCGGAACCATGTAGGCGGTTTGGTTGATTCGAGTTGGGGCCGTTTTGGTTTGCTTAACGGTGACGGTGACGGGAGAGCGTAAAAACTTCGTCACTAACTCGCGAATGGAAGAAGGCATAGTTGCTGAGAAGAAGGCAGTTTGCCGTTCTACGGGCAATTGCATCAGGATCTTCTCGACATCTTGGATAAAGCCCATGTTCAGCATTTCATCGGCTTCATCTAAGACTAACCAGTTAATTTGGTCGAGTTGCAGATCGCCCCGTTCGTGTAAGTCAATGACTCGTCCTGGGGTACCGACAACGATGTGAACGCCTTGCTGCAAGCGTTGAATTTGCCGATCGATGGCTTGTCCGCCGTAGATCGATTGGATGCGGATGCGGCGATCGCCAGCAAAGCTACGCATCGCTTGGCAAACTTGCATGGCGAGTTCGCGAGTCGGAGTTAGAACTAAAGCCTGGGGTGCGGATAGTTTGAGGTCGATCCGCTCTAGAATGGGCAGCGAAAAGGCTGCGGTTTTTCCAGTTCCGGTTTGGGCTTGTCCGACAACATCCCGACCCGATAGCAGGTGGGGGATGGCTTGAGACTGAATATCAGTTGGCTCAACAAATTCGAGTTTTTCTAAATGCTTGGCGCGAGTTTCTGAAATTCCTAAGCTTTGGAATGAAAGCGTCATTAATGCTCCTTGTGCTTTTGTTTCTAAAATCTTGGCAGGGTTGGATTGAATCAAAATTAGATGATTACGGGGTTACGATTTGACCGTATAAGTCATAGACATCGGCATCGATAATTTCGACAGGAACGAGGCTACCTAAACGAGCGCTACCTTGGACGTAAACTAGACCGTCAACTTCTGGAGAAAATCGAGCGGAACGACCGATCAGTTCCCCGGTTTCTGGGTTTTCCTGTTCGATCAGAACTTTGACGACTTTGCCGATTTCTGCTTGGTTCTTTTTCAGGGAAATCGGTTGTTGCACTTGCATAATGGCGTCGCGCCGTTCGTCCATCACGGCTTGCAGCAGTTGATTGGGCAAGTTGTAGGCGGGGGTGCCTTCTTCGGCTGAGAAGGTGAAAACGCCCACGTGGTCAAATTCATGCCGCTTGACAAATTCGAGGAGATGCTGAAAATGGCTCTCTGTTTCTCCGGGGAAACCGACGATCAAGGTGGTGCGTAAAACAGCGTTAGGTAGGGCTGTTTTAAGTTTTTCAATGATTTCGTCATTGACGCGACCTTGCCAGGGTCGGTTCATGGCTCGGAGAATTTCGGGATGCGAGTGCTGTAGGGGTAAATCTAAATAGGGCAGTATATTGGGCGTTTCTTGAATTGCCTCGATGACGGGTTGGGTTAACCCGGTGGGGTAGGCGTAATGCATCCGAATCCAGGGAATGTCAACTTCCCCTAGCGCCCGGAGCAGTTCTGCCAGTTGGGGCTTGCCGTAAAGGTCTAGCCCGTAGTTCGTGGTAATTTGGGAAATTAAGATAATTTCTTGAACGCCTTCGGCTGCCAGATGTTTGGCTTCAGCCACGATGGATTCAATTGGGCGCGATCGCTGATTGCCTCGCAGGTGCGGAATGATGCAAAAGGCGCATCGATAGTCGCATCCTTCGGCCACTCGCAGATACGCAACCGCTTCGGTTGTCGTTCGGTAGCGAGGGGTGGTTTCATCAGCAATGTAGGTGGGTTCGGCTGAAACTTCTTTGACGCGATCGCCGCCTTCTACGCGGTGAATCACATCGACTATTTTATGATAATCCCCAGTGCCAACAATGGCTACGGCTTCTGGTAGCTCTTCTAAGAGTTGATCTTGGAAGTGCTGGGCCATGCAGCCTGTAATCACAATTTTTTTGTTGGCTTCTGCTAGTTCGACAAGCGTGCGAACAGATTCCTCTCTAGCTGCTTGAATAAAGCTGCAAGTGTTAACGATGACGTAATCTGCTAACTCTTCATCGGAGTCTACCTGATAACCCGCTTGGACTAAAAGTCCTAGCATGTGTTCGGTGTCAATCCGGTTTTTCTCACATCCGAGGTGAGAGATTGCAATGGTTGGCTTATTGCCCATTAGGTGACTAACTGACAGCGACGGTGGAAAGTTCAGGTGAGACGAATGGTTTCGCCTTCACGCAGGGGGTCGATTAGGGTTGGCGCTCGACTAAACCTGGTTTAGTCAAAATAACCCGAATCTGCCTGTGCGCTTGTTGATATCACACCTGATATTTTTCACCGCTGTTAGGGGAATCCCCTGCTTCGCGGTCGCCGACAACCAGGCGGCAACATCAACGATCTGTGTAGCGCAGATTTCGATATCTCAACATTACTATACAATAACTTAACGCCTCGATCGCGAGGGGGACGGTTTTCCCTACCTGGGATTGCGCTTCTATCTAGGGTTGCACGTAATGTTAAGAATTGTTAAGCGTTGCCAATGGATGTTAAATCTTGTGAAGAAAATAAACAAAATTGGGATTTTAGTCCTGCTTTTCTTCAGTCTGAGTTTAGCTCAACCCAAGGGAGCGATCGCCCGCTTGCAAGAACACCATCAACAGTCCGGGCAACTGAGCTTGCATTCGCGCCAAACCCTACGAGACCGTGCGGGTTACGCTTGGCAAGTGGTTTTATTTCCGGGCGAATCTCCCAGCGATCCCCGTTGGAATCTCCGCCTAGTCGGATTTCCGGGAGCCGTTGAGGTGGCTCATCCTCAGCCCTTAACCGTCAGAGCGGCTGAAGGAATGGACTGGAGTGCGGCTGATGTCTTTCGCGATCGCCCTCCGGCTGTCTCCGTCGGTCAATACGACTTCACCGAAGTCATGCAACATCTAGAAAGTGTGGATTTTCTAATCGTGCAGGTTCCTTTAAGCGAAAATCGAACCCTGAGCTTTAAGATTCCTCCTTTTTTAATTGCCGAATGGCAACAACTAGCCCGCTCAGAATCTTCGCCCGGAGCGATCGCACCTTCCCTATCCTAGCAAATAGACCGAGAACCCGCCAAACGCATCAACAATAAAGCTTCTTGAATAAGTTATTCAGAACGGCGATAAACTGATGGGAGAGAGCAAACGCCTCTTTTCCACTTTCTTTGAGTGCGAATCGTCCGAACTCCCTATTGCCACAAGTTTTCATGCAACCTGAAGAGTTTAGTGAACTTTTCCCTTTGTTTAACGCAGCCAACCCAGAAACCCTGGAGTGGCTCCTCTCCATTGCCGCAGAACACGAATATCCCGCAGACAGAGCCGTCTTAATGGAAGATGCCTGGGGCAATGCTGTTTTCTTCGTGGTATCAGGTTGGGTCAAAGTCCGCCGTCTTTCTGGAGACGATGCTGTCACCCTCGCCATCTTAGGTCGAGGTGACTTCTTTGGCGAAATGGCAATTTTAGATGAATCTCCCCGTTCAACCGATGTCATTGCCCTTTCTCCTGTGGAACTTCTGAGCATTTCTGCCCAGCGCTTTATCCAAACCCTATTCAAAGACGCACAACTGCACCATCGCATGTTGCAGCTCATGGTTAAACGCTTGCGCCAGACAAACCTACGCTTCCAACTCCGCCATCAACCCCCTGCGGTTAAACTTGCCAATACCCTCGTCGGCTTAGGAGAAAATTACGGGCTACCGGGCGAATATGGGACAGAAATTTATAACATTCCTTTCCAGGATCTCGCAGATGTCACCGATATTGGCGTTGAAGAAACCACAAAAATTATGGAAAAGCTCAATGAAAAGGGTTGGATTAAAATTGATAGTGCTAATGAAACGCTCGCGCTAGTCAATCAAAAACAACTTTCCCATCTTGCCGGTCGAGTCTAAGATCGCAGTCGAAGAGGATCATTTCCAAAAATGTCCTACCCAGCAAATCAGAGAAAATCCCAAATCCATCGATCGTTTAAAGAACTTCGGGAAATCTCTAACATCCCTTCAGAAAAGTCATCTTAACTCCCGGTTGGATCGCCCCTCACACCCCTAATTTCATGACAGAAGCTACGCTAACTCAACACACCCGTCCCCAACAAGCTGCACCCACCCTTAACTATCAAGTCTCCCTAACTCAGCCTAGTTCGCATCTGTTTGAGGTGATGTTGCGGGTAACAGGCTGGCAAAAAACGACCTTGGATTTAAAATTCCCCGTTTGGACGCCCGGATCTTACCTGGTGCGGGAATATGCGAGACATCTGCAAGAGTTTCGGGCTTGCGACGGTGAGGAAACGCCCTTGAACGCTCGCAAGCTTAATAAAAATCACTGGCAAATAGAGACTGCCGGAGTTTCAACCGTTGTTGTTCGCTATCGTATCTATGCTGCCGAGTTAACGGTGCGGACCAATCACCTGGATGCGACGCATGGCTATTTTAATGGGGCGGCCATATTTTTTCGGTTGCCAGGATTTGAGAAAACCCCGATCCAAGTTCGGATCGTGCCTCCAAGTCCAGAATGGCGCGTGACAACGCCACTTCCCCAAGTATCGGGTTATGCCCATACGTTTGAGGCGGCTGATTTTGATACGCTCGTTGATAGTCCGTTTGAAATTGGCACCCATCGCACCTACTACTTTGAAGTTTTAGGGAAACCCCACGAACTGGCAATTTGGGGTCAAGGGAACGAACAGCCAGAGCAGATCGTTCGGGATATCACTAAAATTGTCCAAACTGAGGCGCAATTATTTGGCGGTTTACCTTACGATCGCTATGTTTTTCTGTTACATCTGGTTTCCCACGCAATGGGGGGATTAGAACATAAGGATGGATGTTCGCTAATTTATCAGCGCTTTGGATTTCGCGCGCCGGATAAGTATCAGCGCTTTTTGCAATTGGTGGCGCATGAGTTTTTCCATCTGTGGAATGTGAAGCGCCTCCGCCCCAAGGAGTTGGAGGTGTTTGACTATGATGGGGAAAATTACACGCCGTCTCTGTGGTTCTGTGAGGGGACGACGAGTTATTACGATTTATTGCTGCCGTTACGGGCAGGAATATACGATGCCAAGACGTTCTTAGCGGAGTTAGGCAAGGAAATTACGCGCTTGCAAACGACGCCGGGGCGGTTGGTGCAGCCGTTAAGCGAGTCGAGTTGGGATGCGTGGATTAAGTTATATCGTCCGGATGCCAATAGCGGAAATTCTCAGATTTCTTATTATCTGAAGGGTGAGTTGGTTTCGCTGTTGCTGGATTTGTTGATTCGGGCACAGCATGAAAATCGGCGATCGCTCGATGATGTGATGCGCCAAATGTGGGAAGAGTTTGGTAAGCCGGAGGTTGGGTTTACCGCCGAACAACTTCAGCAGCGGATTTCGACAATTGCGGAGGTGGATTTAACGGAGTTCTTTGAGCGTTACTTAGAAACCACCGAAGAGTTACCGTTTAATCGCTATCTGAAGCCGTTTGGCTTGAGGTTAGAGAGCGATCGCGATGAAGCTTCTAGTCCGGGGGTTCCGTTCTTAGGCCTCACTGTCAAGACGGAAAATGGTAAGGCAATGGTGAAAAGTGCGATCGCGCATTCTCCTGCCCAAAATGCCGGAATTGATGCTGGCGACGAGTTATTGGCCATTAACGAGATCCGCGTCACCGCCGAACAATTGAGCGATCGCCTTCAGGATTTTGCCGCAGGCTATACGATTCGCGTCAGTGCTTTCCACCAAGATACCTTGATAACGGTTCCTGTCACCCTCAGCGAACCCCAACCCACTCGCTATCAATTGGTTCCGGTAGAAAACCCAACGCCTCAACAGCAACAACTGTTTCAAGGTTGGCTAGGAGTGCCCCTCAAGAGTGTCCTGTAAGATTTCCCATCCGCTAGCTATAGCGATCCTTAACCAAACCTAAACTACTCTCACTCCCCTCACCCCAGGGAGAGGGGTGGGGAGTGAGGGGGAGTTCACAACCTATTTTTTAGGCTTGCTATATAACCTCAACCATTAACCAACCACTGACCCAAAGGTCGTCGCGGAGGTTGAGCCTTGTTGAACCCAACACAACCCTGGCAGTTTCATGCGACCTCTCCCAAGTTCAACCCCAAACTCTCTAGCGTTGAGGGGATGTTTGCCATTCAGCCAACGCTTGGCGATAACATCCCTTAACAACTTCCTAAAGTTTTTCTGAAGCTTTAAAACCCAAAGTGGAGGGTAAAGCAAACGTCCGTTTCTCTGTTCAACCTGTATCTTTTGCTTAAAAGAGATGTGATACCGTGTTGGCTATCCCATAACGGTACCAATCATGACCATGACCCCTCCGCCTCCTCCACCGATTACGCCGCGTCAAATGAATTTACTACGGGTTGTGACCTCAATGGCGTGGTCTGATGGCGAACTGGCGACTGAAGAAGTCGATCTGATGTTAGATCGCTTTAGCCAGTTATTTGGAATGGGCAATCATCAAGAGCAAATTAAGCAAGAATTGCGCGATTATATGATGCAAAACTTGCCTTTAGAAGAGTTAATTCCTAAGTTAGAAACCCAAGCCGAACGCGAATTGGTTTTGAAACTAGGATATGAAGTGATTGCGGCGAGTGCTAGAACGCCTGACGAACCTAAAATTAATGCCGATGAAGCCCACGCTTATCGCAAGTTAACTGAGCTATTAAATTTGCCCCCAGACGTAGTTCATCGGATCGAACAAGAGGCGATCGCCGATTTAGAAAGTTCTGAAGGCATTATTGAAACGCTGACTCATAAGTTAGAAGAATTTATGAATCAATAGGGGATTCTCCCTGAGCCTGTTGCTGAGGAACGCTCAGGGAGTCTATTAACTTAAGCGCTCATTGCCAACATTCGCTGAATAGGGCGTAACGCCGCCAGACGAGTCTCTTCGGGAAGAGTAATTTCGGGTTGGCGATGTTTCATCGCGAGATATAACTTTTCTAGCGTATTTAGCCTCATGTGCGGGCACTCATTACACGCACAATTATTTAATGGGGGTGCCGGAATAAACTCCTTATCGGGCGTCTGCTTTCGCATTTGGTGGATAATGCCCGGTTCTGTCACCACAATAAAGGATGGGCTGGCGCTGGTTTGCACGTACTTCAACAAAGCGGAAGTGGAGCCAATATAGTTGGCGTGGCGTAGAACAGCAGGCTCGCATTCCGGGTGCGCGATAATTTCGGCATCGGGATATTGCACCTGAAGCTGAACCATTTTCTTTTCAGAGAAGGTTTCGTGAACCATGCAACTCCCTTGCCACAACACCATCTCGCGTCCGGTTTGTTGCATGACGTACCGACCTAAATTGCGATCGGGTGCAAAGATTAGGGGTTGGTCTTTGGGAATTTGGTTGACTAACTTCACGGCATTGGAGCTAGTGCAGATAATATCGCTCATGGCTTTAATTGCAGCCGAGCAATTGATATAAGAAATAACCAGATGATTGGGATGAGCCGCTTTAAAGGCTGCAAATTCGTCGGGAGGACAACTGTCGGCTAAGGAACAACCCGCCTCTAAGTCGGGAAGCAAGACTAGCTTATGGGGATTGAGAATTTTAGCCGTTTCCGCCATGAAGTGGACGCCCGCAAACACGATAACTTCGGCTTCGGTGTTGGCAGCTTTGCGAGAGAGTTCTAAAGAGTCCCCAATAAAGTCCGCAATGTCTTGGATATCTGGATCTTGGTAATAATGGGCTAGAACAATAGCATTGAGTTCCCGCTTAAGATCCGCGATCGCGCTAAACAGATCCTTCGGGAGATCGCGAGTTTGAGTCAGGGGGCGTTGGGGAAGTGCGGTTGTAAACAAAGCGAGTTGTCACCAACAGTGTAAAGGAATATGACTTAATTATAGTTGATTTTACCAAAAGTAAAAGTCAACCATAAACAAACCGTCAATTTCCGCAGTCTGTTGCAGCCATTGACGGTTATTGCGGTTCAATCTTTAGGCAACTAAGCCAGAACGGGAGCGGGTTGGGGCCAGCGTTCTACGGCCTTCCCAATCACCGATAGCTCTTGCATTAACCGATCGAAGCGTTCCGGCGTCAGAGATTGCGGGCCATCGGAAAGGGCCTTAGCCGGGTTGGGGTGAACTTCAATCATCAGCGAATCGGCTCCGGCGGCGATCGCGGCCTTTGCCATCGACGGGACATACTGATAGCGACCCGTCCCATGACTGGGATCGATCATAATCGGCAGGTGAGTTAACTCGCGCAATACCGGAATTGCCGATAAATCCAGCGTATTGCGAGCATACTGGCGATCAAAGGTCCGCACGCCCCGCTCGCATAAAATTACATTGGGGTTGCCTGCGGCCATAATATACTCGGCTGCCATCAACCACTCTTCAATCGTCGCTGACATCCCCCGCTTCAACAGTACGGGTTTTTCTTGAGCGCCAATTTTCTTGAGCAGCGAGAAGTTCTGCATATTTCTCGCCCCAACTTGCAGCACGTCTGCAACTTCGGCAATCTTTTCAATATCAGCCGTATCCATGACTTCGGTAATAATCCCCAAGCCTGACGCATCGCGAGCGGCTGCGAGTAGCTCTAGGGCGCTTTCGCCATGTCCCTGGAACGCATAGGGAGAGGTACGCGGCTTATAAGCGCCTCCTCGCAGGAATTGAGCGCCCGCAGCCTTAACCCGCATGGCAGTTTCAACAATCATCGCTTCGTTTTCGACAGAGCAAGGCCCGGCCACGAAAACGAGGGGGTGATGTTCGCCAAAAGGAACCGCACCGTTGGGCGTTTGCACGATGACCTCAGACGGTTCGCCATGCCGATATTCGCGACTGGCGCGTTTAAAGGGTTGTTCAACCCGCAATACTAGCTCGATCCAAGGACTCACTTCTTGAATCCGCTCTTGATCGAGATCGGCGGTATCGCCGACTAACCCGATCACAACTTTGTGCTGACCAACAATCTTTTCTGGAGAGAGGCCCCAAGTTCCGAGTTCGTCGCTAACGCGAGTAATTTCGGCATCTGGGGTGCCGCTTTTCATGACAACAATCATGTTTGACTTTCCCTATTGAGTAATTAGGCTTTATTTTTAAGGGGTCTAACTGAATTTGATTTAACCTTAAAACGGGAAACTCGGCACAAGACACCAAAGCTTCATCTGCAAGAAGTCGCCGCGCATCCAGTACCGAGCGGATTTATTCATTTTGTTTGCTTGACCGCCAAGCTGCGGTCATTCTGCCAAAATTCGTCGTAAATTCTTGCCAACCTAGGAGGCTTCCCGGTGCTTGTTCATCCCAAGAGGCAGAGAGAACGCCGTAACTCAGGCCTAAAACGCTGAGTCCAAAGAATCCCATACTCACTAAGACAACAGCCACATGAGGGAGCGGAAACTCGGTTTGGGTGACAATCCAATAACTTGCAAAAAAAGTTGAGATTGCTAATCCAAAGGGAACTCCGCTAAGCGTTGCCATCCGGCGCACCATGCGTTTGCTCACCACTTCTGGAATCGTGCGACTTGAGGAGCGATCGCTCCCCGCAGCGCTTCGGCTTTTGGGCTGATTCCGGGTAGCTGCCGCCTCTGAAGTGCTGTTTTTAGAAGCATCTGAGGAGGTTTTCGCTGGCTTTTTGCGACGGTTGGGTTCAAAGGGCAGGCGATCGCTCCGGGAAGCATCGCGATCCTTTTGCGGGGACATAAGCAATACCCCTGTTTATCCGCGAATGTTTAAGCGACCTAGCAATTCTCTATAACGAGTTTGATCGTGCTGTTGCACGTAGCCTAGTAAGCGCTTGCGCTGACCAATCATTTTCAGCAGGCCCCGGCGAGAAGCGTAATCTTTTTTATTGACTCTTAGATGGGTACTCAAGCGGTTAATCCGTTCAGTGAGAACGGCAATTTGCACGTCAGCCGATCCAGTGTCGGTTTCGTGAACTTGGAATTCCGAAATAATCTCGTGTTTGCGCTCTTGCGGCAAAGTCATGGGTAATCTTTCTACGAAAACGCAGCAATTTATTATCATACCACAACCCTTGGGGTGGCGTTCAATACGGGTCTGGTTTTTTTGGCGGGATGGGAGAGGGTGCGATCGCGCCTTATTTGCCTGGGGTAGGGGAATTTAAAGAAATTGCCCAAAAATGCTGGAGCAGCCCTGCAATCAAACGCTAGGCAGCGATCCTACATCCTATGAGGATCGCTGCCCAAACACTAGATTCAGATTAAGCTTGCAAAACTAATGCCAAACAAAAACTTTCGCTTCGTATTCTGGCAAGTCCATCATCATTTGATTATCGCCTGCCTCAATATCATAATCTCCCGTCCATTCGTGCCACGTCCCATTTTCTGGGAAATGAGGAATGGTATAGCCAGCGCGGAAGCTATCGGAGAAGTTCGCCACCACTACAACGCGAGAACCTTCGTCATTCCAGCGCGTGTAGGCTAACACTCGATCTTCAGCATTTTCGTAGAAGAACTCAATATTCTCTGTATAGAGAGCGTGATTGTGTTTGCGAAGATTGATTAAACCTTTGTAGTAGCTCAGCAAGCCTTGATTATTCTCGTGCTGAAGTAGCGTCCAATCAATTTTTGCCTGATCAATTGTTTTATGTTTAAACTCGCCAAACTCTTCACCCATCCAAATCAAAGGAACGCCCACTGCGGTCATCAGGATTGCTACTCCTAATTTTGCCCGCTTAAACGCTGCTTCGTCAAAGATGTCGCGTTCTGCTAATTCTGCCATTACGTGATTGTGATCGTGATTGGTTAAGTAATTTACGACATTAGTAGCGCCCATAAATCCTTGACGCTTGCAGTCAATCACATCTTTTAAGCGTTCGAGATCGAACGTGTCGCCGCAGATATGTTCGAGTACGCAATGGTAGAAGCTATCATGCCAGCAACCATCCATTGGGCCATCAAAGTTGGTAATGCTGGTTGTTTCTGGAATATGCTCGGCAACATTGTAAAAGGGTTTTGAACCTGCCGTTTTCTTAGCTTCTTCTACAATCCAGTGCATAAAATCGTAGTTGGCAATTTGTCGCGCTGCATCGAAGCGAATGCCATCAATATGA
>JAAHGE010000490.1 GCA_010672635.1 Desertifilum sp. SIO1I2
TCTAGCGACCCGCTGACTTAATTTCAGACCTTTACTAAGGTAGCACGCACTTTTAGAAAAAAGCAACCCCTTTTTTAAAGAATTTTCGCGATCATTGTCACGCAGGTTTCTAAGGTTGCCCCAGGTGCCAGAGCAATCAGGTGTTCTCCGGTATTGAGCGCGTTTCTGGGTGCTGTCCAAGGTTCCAGACAGTAGTAGTCTTTACCTTGAACCGTCCAAAACACCAACGTGGTATAGGAACTATCCCAACTCAGGCTAATTTGCACCCCCGCTTCCGGATCGGTGACAGCAGCCTGCTGGCGAGTCGGCGAACTGAAGGCAATGTCAATCTCGGCTTGGTTGAAGTTTAACTCACCTGAATAGGCGTGCGTTTGCTTGGTAATCTGGTCTTGATACTGCTCGGCAGGAATATCAAGTTGCAGGCGACTTTTATCCGCCACCTGAAAATAAGGATGCAACCCGGTTGAAAGGGGCATTGGTTCGGCGGATTGATTGAGATAGCGCTGCTGGATTGTTAGCGTATCGCCTTGGAGTTGGTAGGTAAACTCCAGACAAAAATCAAACGGATAGGCGGCGTAAGTTTGGTTATTACTGGTCAGGGTGAGGGTAAGGCTCAGGGGATCTTGCTCGCTTTGGGCGGTGACTTGCCAAGGCAGATCGCGAGCAAAACCATGCTGTTTTAGATGATAGGACTGACCTTGGTGGGTGTAGGTGTTGTCTGGAAGGTTGCCGCAGATGGGAAACAGAATGGGAATGCCGCCTCGAACGCTGAGTTCGCGATTGGCAAACCGTTCGGCATCGAGGTAGAGCAGATCGCGATCGCGCCATCGCCACCGCGTAATGATGCCACCTCGTTCGGGTACAACTTCGAGTCGAGCTGAGTTTGTGGGGTCAGAGAGAATATAAGTTTTGTACTGACCTTGTTCAACTGCGATCGCGCTCATATCAATTCCTCCAAGCAATTTTATCGGTTTCCATATTTCTGCTTAAGTGCGTTCGATCACAAGGGAGTGCCGATCCCCGTCAATTCCCTGACGTAAAAAATCGTCGATACTGACAGTAGCAACTAACGGGTAGGGCTGGTGAGGTCAAGATGATTCGTAGACTTGTACAATCTGCATTCCAAACCGGGTGGCTAAGTGTAGAATCTGAAAGCCTGATCCGCCAAGTCTTGGCTATTAAAGCTTATCAACAATCGGACCTTGAAGCGCTAGATGAACTCTACGGCGCAGTTCGTCGAGGGGTTGTCAAGCGAGAAGGGCGGGGTAACGTACCCAGCGAATACGCTCAGATTGCTCATAACGTTTCCCTGCTGAACCGATCGCCTCAATATTAGGATCGGGCTTTCCCGTAAAATTCTCCCAAGACTTTCAGGAACGACGATATTTGCCCTGAAAGTTCTTTTGCTCCCAAGCTAAATTTAAGTGTCTCATCCCAATGGCTGCCGTCGGAGTTTCTGCGGCGGCTAAAAATGCAGCCTGACGCGCGATCGCCCTAATTTCTCCTCCGGTAAGCTGCCACTGTTTTGCCAATTGTCCCCAATCTAGGTCAGACTCTAGGGGCGCTTGGGGTGGAAAAGCTTGTTTCCACAGCAGCAGGCGATCGCTTTGAGTGGGTAGCGATAACTCAACTATTGCATCCAATCCGCCTTTGAGTTGGCTAACCATACTGTAGCGTCGTTCCATGCTCAAGAAGGTCAGGGTTCGCTGTTGTCGGCGGTGCTGAAACAACTGAGCCACCTCTGAAGGATTGAGAACCGACTGGCGACTCAGCCAACCTTGCGCCGACTTCAGCAATAAAATCGGCGGATCGCTAGCTGTAATTTCTCGGAGGAGTTGAGCCTGTTCTTGGGGATTGAATAGGGCTAGATCGGCATAAAATAGGGGTTGATCCAAGGTCTGAGCCATTGCTTGGGCGATCGCGCTTTTTCCAGTTCCCCAGCCTCCCACTAAAAGGATGACACGACCTGGAGCATCTGGCAGCGAGCCAAACCCCCATTCATCCTCAATGCGATCTGGGTACTGCCATTGCGCTATCAAACCCATCAAAGGCGATCGCACTACTGGGGGTAAGACCAAATTAGACCAACCCTGGTGAGGAACAAGCGATCGCAGCAACCGTTGAGGCGAAGATCCAGCTTGTTGAGCAGCCTGTACCAACAAGGTTTCTAGCTGTTCCTCGTCGGGAACATCAGCCAAAAGATAATTAATCAAAGATTCGCTTAACTTGCAGCGACTCACCAAGAATGTTTCGGGCGGGCTGGGGAGAAATTCGACTAACCCCAATTGCTTTAAAGGGGACAACGCGCTCAAGCACATCCTCGCAGAACGCCATTCTGCGTCCCCGCGACACAGCAAACGTAAAATCAGGTCAACGGTGGGTAGTCCTGCCTGTTCGTCGCCCTGTAAATAACCGTATAAGCGAGAAAAACGGCGGTTTACCTCTGGGGCTAAACTCATCAAGACCGCATTCTTTTCAAACACCGTCAATCCCAAGCGATCGCACAATTGAGGCAAGCCTAATGCTACGCCGCGCCGATAGCTTGCGAGAATTCGACCTGCCAATTGCTGTTGATAGGTTAGCGGTGGGTTGCTTTCGGTGGGGGTATAGGCAGCATGATGGTCATCGTATCCCCCAGAGGGTAAGGCAATAATCCCCTTCCACCAATGACTCGTGGCGCGATCGCCCTTAGAACGCGCCACCCGTTCAATCTCTTTGGTTTCCTGTTGCGATCGCGCATAGGCTTGGCGCAGCAGTCGGTCTAACCAGTTTAACTCGGTGCGTAAATAGGCCCAATTGTCAGCAAAGGCGACATCTGAATCGCTAGGCATTCCCCATAACCCGCAAGAATTCGAGAGGCAAACCGTCTGTATCGGCAATAAATGCCACTTCGTAAACGCGATCTCCAATCCTCTGCTGCGTTGGTTCTAGTAACACTCGCAAAGGGGACAGTTGAGACGATTGAGCCATGCGCGATCGCAACTCCTCCAACCACAGAGGCAAATCTGGCGTTTGCTCCGTTAAATCAAAGGATAAATGATAATAGCCCGTGTAATGCTCATCCCCAAACGCATCCGCCGCCGGCCGGGGTTCGGGAATTTGGATTAATTCAATTCTACCCCCCAAGCCTTCCATCCAACAGGCCAGGGTAATGCCTGCGGTAAAGCGTTCGCACACCGTAAACCCCAACACTTCATAAAAGGCGATCGCTTGATGAATATTAGCAGTCCGAATCGAAGCGTGATGCATTGGGCATAACTCGCACGGGGGGCACTTACTCAAACAATCGGAAATAGGGATAGCGAACGGGCGCGCCCGGTTCCTTCTCTAGATCGAAATTAATTACTTCCCAACAGGGTTCCTCTTGGGGATCGGGACTAAACTCTACTGGCAAACCGTACAGCCGAGGGCGCTGAGGTTCCGTCTGATTGCGCCAAGGCGTACTGCGTTCCAAATAAGAACTAATTAAATCCTTATAGCGACTGGCAATAATTACCCGCGTTGCCCGGTAGCCTTGGGTATACAGTCGGTCAAGGGCTTCGTGGATTTCAAAGCGAATCCCATCGGGGTGCGTGTGCTGTCGATACCAGTCATTATTCCACCGCCGCCAATGCCGTCCCGACTGGAGATGAATCAGTTCCCCCGTTTTCGGATCGGCTTCAAAAGCCCCGTGACGCGGGCACAGATAGGTATCGGTCAGTGTTAGCGCCGGAATTTGCTGGCGACAATGGGGGCACTGAATTTCGGGCCCAAATATTGGATACTGCAAACCAGGGTTAATCATGAAGCGTATACCAGCATAGTCTCAATTGCGCCAGTCCCAAGTGATTTTATTATAACTAGGAGGGTTCTGAGTCCTAATCCCTACTCCTGTAGATTTTTCCTGAATGGAAGTAACTCCTGTGACTGATTTTCAGCCTTTAGCCACCCCTGACCTCTGTCCTGCCGCCTTTATTGCTGCTAATGCTACTGTAATCGGTCAAGCCAAGATCGGTACAGGGGCAAGTATTTGGTATACGGCAGTGGTGCGGGCCGATGTGGAACGGATCGAAATTGGCGATTTTACAAATATTCAAGATGGAGCTATTCTACACGGCGATCCGGGTCAGCCGACGATTTTAGAAGAATACGTTACCGTTGGTCATCGCGCTGTTATTCATAGCGCCCATATCGAACGGGGCTGTTTAATTGGTATTGGGGCGATCGTCCTCAATGGGGTTCGGGTGGGAACTGGCAGTATAATTGGAGCGGGGGCGGTGGTTACAAAAGATGTACAGCCATTTTCA
>JAAHGE010000491.1 GCA_010672635.1 Desertifilum sp. SIO1I2
TACCCGGTGAGCGGTTTGACTTTGAGGAGGTGCAAACCGCTCACCGGGTTAACTACGCTTCCGGTTCTCTTAGCGCCACAACCAGACGAACCGAAGGCGATCGCCGACTCAACCCGCATTTGGCAATATATCGAGCAGCATTATCCTCAGCCACCGCTCGTTTTATCCGATCCTGAAGAGCAACGAACCGCAGAAGTTTTAGAAGATTGGTTAGATGAGAGCATTGGCACAGCCACCCGCTTCGTATACTATGACTATCGAGCAGGGGAAGGCAAATCGATTAATCCATCTCTATCGAGCCAACTCATTATTCAGTGGGTGCGCCGCCAGTATGGGATGAGTGCCCCAGCAGTGGAGCAAGCTTCCCTCCGATTATCGCTGGCAATGGCAGAAATCGGGAGTCGCTGGCAATATCGCCCCCATCTTGTCGGCGATCGCATTAGCATTGCCGATATTACAGCAGCAGCCTTACTCAGTCCCCTGGCTTTAGTTCCCGAATATCGCCAAAACTATCCTTGGTTATTTGAGCGCATTCAGGAAATTCATATTCAATGTCGGGAACCCTTACCCCCAGGACTCAACGCGCCAGCTCAGACATCCGCTCGTTAACCTTATTAAAAACGCTATTTATGAATCGCGATCGCCAATTAAATATCTGCTTATCGCTCAATGGCTTGTTACTACTCCTCAGCCAACCCGTCTGTGCATTACCTCCTCCCGAAGATATTCCCGAAGAACGGTTGCGCTCAGAAATTATCGTTGAAGCGCGATCGCCCGTTGACGGCAGGCTTTTAACCCCAGCCGAGTACGTGCAACTGCAAGCCGAACTTGCCGTATCTCCCCCCCCAACCGTTCCCGAAGAAGTCCGAGACTTAATCTTCCTCCTGCGCTTGCGCCGCCTGATCCGTACCGTCATCCCATTTTTCTAAAAGAGCAAATTCTCGCTGAAACTGACGCGCCCAATACAGTCCGAAAGTGAGGAATTCATACCATACTAGGTCAGACGTAGTTATTAAAAGGTATGTTTAAAGATAAAGAAATGTGTATAAACGCGAAGCTCAGTTGCTTCACTCCCTTATTGCAGCATCTTCAGTAACGCATTGAGAACCGTAGGATAACCGTATGACAACAACCATTGCACCGCATCAGATCGATAAAATTGTTTGGAATCACCACCACGATCCCTTTGAAGTTTTAGGCTGTCATCTCCTAGAAGAAAGCGACAACGGCAAACCCAAAAAATGGGCGATCCGCACCTATCAGCCCAACGCCCAAACCGTCTCCGTCATTTTTCCCGACAGCCGCACCGAAATTCCCATGCAGTCCGTGCATAACCCGCACTTCTTTGAATGCGTGGTAGAAGCCCCCGAAATTGCCAACTATCAACTGCGAATTCAAGAAGGCGAACATGAACGCGTCATTTACGATCCCTACGCCTTCCGTTCCCCCAAACTCACCGACCTCGACATCCACCTGTTCGCCGAAGGCAACCACCACCGCATCTACGAAAAACTCGGCGCGCACCCCACCGAAGTCGATGGCGTCAAAGGCGTCTACTTCGCCGTCTGGGCCCCCAACGCCCGCAACGTCTCCCTTTTAGGGGACTTTAACTACTGGGATGGCCGCAAACACCAAATGCGAAGAACCGGAAACGGCGTGTGGGAACTCTTCATCCCTGATATCGGCGTCGGCGAACACTACAAATACGAAATTAAAAATAACGACGGTCACATCTACGAAAAATCCGATCCCTACGGCTTCCAGCAAGAAGTCCGCCCCAAAACGGCCTCCATCGTCACCGACCTCGACGCCTACACCTGGCAAGACCAACACTGGATGGAACAGCGCCGCCATACCGACACCCTCACCAAACCCATCTCCGTTTACGAAGTTCACCTCGGATCGTGGTTGCACGCCTCCTCTAGCGAACCCGCCCAACTGCCCAATGGCGAAACTGAACCCGTTACGATCGTTTCTGACTACAAACCCGGTGCCCGCTTCCTCACCTACCGCGAACTGGCCGACAAACTGATCCCCTACGTCAAAGAACTCGGTTTCACCCACATCGAACTGATGCCCATCGCCGAACACCCCTTTGATGGCAGTTGGGGATATCAAGTCACCGGGTACTTTGCTGCCACCTCCCGCTACGGCAGCCCCCAAGACTTTATGTACTTCATCGACCAGTGTCACCAAAATGGGATTGGCGTCTTGGTAGACTGGGTTCCCGGACACTTCCCCAAAGATGGACACGGACTCGCCTTCTTTGACGGAACGCACCTTTACGAACACGCCGATCCGCGCAAGGGCGAACATAAGGAATGGGGAACCCTCGTTTTTAACTATTCGCGCAATGAAGTGCGTAACTTCCTGGTTGCCAACGCCCTCTTCTGGTTCGATAAATATCACATTGATGGCATTCGCGTGGATGCCGTCGCCTCCATGCTTTACCTCGACTACTGCCGCAAGGATGGCGAATGGGTTACAAACCAATACGGCGGTCGAGAAAATATTGAAGCGGCTGATTTCCTGCGCCAAGTTAACCACCTGATTTTCGGCTACTATCCAGGTACGCTCTCCATCGCTGAAGAGTCTACAGACTGGCCGATGGTTTCCTGGCCAACCTATGTAGGCGGTTTAGGCTTTAACCTCAAGTGGAATATGGGCTGGATGCACGATATGCTGGATTACTTCAGCATGGACCCGTGGTTCCGCCAGTTCCATCAAAATAATGTCACGTTTAGTATTTGGTATCACCACAGCGAAAACTTCATGCTGGCCTTATCCCATGATGAAGTGGTACATGGTAAGAGTCCTTTAATTGGGAAAATGCCGGGGGATGAATGGCAAAAGTTCGCCAACGTCCGCTGTCTGCTAACTTATATGTACGCCCACCCCGGTAAGAAAACTCTATTTATGAGTATGGAGTTTGGACAGTGGAGCGAGTGGAACGTTTGGGGCGATCTAGAATGGCATTTGCTTCAATTTGGGCCGCACCAGAATTTGAAGCAGTTGGTGAGCGATCTCAATATGCTGTATCGTAACGAACCCGCCCTTTATAGCCAAGATTTTGGACAAGAAGGATTTGAATGGATTGATTGCAGCGATAATCGCCATAGCGTGGTGTCGTTTATTCGACGGGCGAAAGATAGCGATGAGTTTGTTGTCACCATTTGCAACTTTACGCCGCAGCCGCATTCCCATTATCGAATCGGCGTGCCGGAAATGGGCTTCTATACGGAGTTATTTAACAGCGATGCCCGTCAGTACGGTGGCAGCAATATGGGGAATTTAGGTGGGAAGTGGACGGATGAGTGGTCGTATCACGGACGCCCCTATTCCTTAGATTTGTGTTTGCCCCCGCTTGGCGTCTTGGTGCTGAAGTTGGATCGCCAAAAAACTGCCGCTGCACTGCAACCTCCAACGGGCGAATAGAAATTTAAATAATGAGTGCGATCGCGTCACCTACGGGTGGCGTGCTTTTTTATTTGTTACGCAAGGATAAGGGGGGAATTTGCGGTTGTGACTGAGGGGGTAAATAGCGCTGTGGGGCTAAAGGGGGTTGTTCGAGTTGGCGGTTTTGGGCTTGCCACCACCGAACCATCAGGGTTAGCACCACCAAACTTACGCCAAAACTCAAAAGTCCCCAACGTTCGCCCGTGCCACCGATCGCAGCATCGACTGCCCCAATGGTGAATAAGATGCTGTAAATGGGTTCTTTCCGATACGCTGACTTAATTGCTCGATACCAAGCAGCATTCATCACAACAGTTACTCTAAGTTGCCATAGCTACTTCTCATTCTAGCGGCTTGCTTTCAACCTGCATCATCTTCTGTTGACAATGCAGGTTAATGGGGCATTTAGTTCAAGCCAAGCCAAGCTAGCAAGCCTTGTCCAGTGACAAATTCAATCAACAGAGTGATGACAAAACCGATCATCGCCGCCCGCCCGTTTAAACGTTCGGCATAGCGGTTGAAGCCAAATTTGGGTTCTTCAAACTTAGGAGTCGTGGTGGGTTGGGGCTGAGTCATGGAATTTGCCTGTTTAGTTACATTTCTTTACTTATTATTGTTCAAAAATAGCGATCGCGCGTCAAGGGGAAGAAGAGGATGGGGGGATGGGGAGGTGGGGAGGTGGGGGAAAGAAGAAGGGGAATTGGGGGAAGAAGAGGATGGGGGGATGGGGAGGTGGGGAGGTGGGGGGAAGAAGAGGAGGGGGGGATGGGCTGACAGGTGTAGGTGTTTGACTGAAAGTCTATCTAATTGACTCTATTGTCAATAAAC
>JAAHGE010000492.1 GCA_010672635.1 Desertifilum sp. SIO1I2
TCGGTAGGATGGGGTGAAAACCTCGAACCTGAAAAATGAAGCATAGCGCTATCGTTAACCTACAACTAGAGGCTCCTAGAAAAGGCAAGAGCTACCCCGGTATATGCCAGTCGATTATTAAGGTACGCGCTACACCTTCACCCCCCTTCTTGCCCCTTCTAACCCCCCATTTTGATTTTTCACCTCAACAAAAAACCAGGCTTTTGACCTGGCTTCATTATGTGTTTGTACCTATTGCTACTCTTTACAGTTCAGGAACTATCTACCAATTGGCTTAACAACATCAGGTAAACCAATTCGCTCAATATCTAGCTTGAGATAATGGGTTTTGATTATGTCCTCAGAATTTCCTACTAGAGTTGCTAGCTTGTGTAACGGAAAGTCGTTGTTGGCGTGGTAACTAATCATTGTGTGCCTTAACTGGTAAGGAGTTCTGTAACGAATACCGAGGTTGTCTAGAAGACCTCGCCAAATTTCTCTAAAAGCGCAATGATTAACGGGTTTGTCGTTTGCCGTGGTAAATACATAGCCAGTGCCCGGATTCTGTGTCCTCAGCAATTCTTCTATTTCTTGATTAACTGGGAACGTCCTAGAGTACACGGTCTTTGTACCCTTCTTTTTAATGTGCCTGTACTTGCTAGTTACTTCTGCCTCACAGAAGTAAATCTTATGATTATCTAGGTCTACATTCTCCCATTTTAATGCTATTGCCTCACTAGGTCTGCAACCGGTAAGCCAGCAAAAATAAGCATACGCCCAGTATTGGCTATGCTTACCCTTAAATCTTGAATAGCTATTGTTTTTGAGTGCCTCCAGTATCTTGTAGACTTCAGCCACAGAAAAAATATCTATTTCCTTTTCTTCACTACCGGGCTTAACGTTGACAGTCTCCAGCAAATCTCGGTATTCGATGCCCCAAAAACGCGGAATTATTCCTCGTTTTGATGCCCAGTCAATAGCAGCCACAATTAGCTTAAATCTATCCTTTGATGTCTTTGGCTTCCTCCGCGTACTCTCGGAAAATATCCAGCTAAGTAACTCATCTTTCTGTTCTAGGCGTTGATATGGGCAACGGGAAAGGAGCGAACGTATATGAGCGATATGTGTTGCGATGTAGGATTCTTCCCAATATCCGGTTGATTGATGGAATCTTGCATACTTATCCCATATTTCTTCTAATGAGTCCTTCTCGACAATTCTTAGTGGTTTGGTCGTGCTGTCTTTTAGGTTGTCAAGCCGCTCTTTAACAAGTAGCTTGATTCCGTCTATTTCTATGGGGCGGTCTTGAGTAACAGACGACTGAATGAACTCATCTACCTCTAGAGCAATATTTAGAGCTTGAATATAGTTACGCCCCAACCCAACCGTTTTGCGCCCTAGCGAACTCGAAAGACGCAACTGGTAGTAATTAATACCATCCTTGACCATCGTCATCACACTCAAGTATTTAAACTCCGACTTACTCGCGACCATGCATCCTCTCCAGTTGGTTGAATTAGTAAGCTCAGTATAGCTCGAATGGTTGAAATAATGGTTGAATTTTATTAATTCTCTCAAGTCGATGAGACAGAACGCTCTTATGGCAGGGGTTCTAGGACTTGATACTATTGCACTCGAAATGCGGCAAGCCTTAACAGGGCTTCGGGGGTTCAAATCCCCCCCTCTCCGTCCAAATGAGTGCTGAGTAGAAAGTGCTGAGTGCTGAGTGGGAATAGAGTGCTGAGTTGATAGTTATCAAGTCTTCGTACCTTTTCTTCTCCCCCCATCTCCCCATCCCCCCATCCTCCTTCATTGCGGCTTCTGGGCTTGAATGACTTGTAAACTTCCGCCCGCGTGAAGAGATTCGTGGGTAACATGGAAGCCGACTTGCTGTAGGGTTTGGCTTAAATCAGTTTCGATCAGTTGCCATGCGGTTTCGGTTTCAAACAGGGCTAAAAATAAGGCTAGCCCTGGCCAGAACAAGGGATTTGTAGGAGAATGCAGATCGATTAAGGCAAAAATTCCCCCCGGTTTGAGGACTCGATAGACTTCTGAGAGGATTTGCTGAAGTTGGTGAGGTGTCATTTCATGCATCGCTACGCTAGTATGCACCACATCAAACTGGTTATCCTCAAACGGCATAGACTCCGCAAACGACTCCACATAGGAGGCTTGGGGAACGTTGCGTTGGGCGCGTTTTAGCGATAAGGGCGAAGCATCCAACCCCGTGACCTGTGAAGAGTATTCTACGAGAAACTGAGTGGTTTGACCGCTACCGCAACAGAGATCTAAAATCCGCGTTTGGGCTTGAAGGTCTAGATTTTTTAAAGCAAGTTGACGAAAACGACGTTCGCCCCCCACGCTTAAAGCCGCTAGTTGAGAAATACCATCATACAGCCACTGATAGCGATAGCTTAATTCTCTTAAAATGGTTGCCATTGGTCTTTGGTGAAAATGTTAGCGGAATTGAGCTTGGCATTTTGACGCCCAATTTTGGGGAATTCCCTGTTTTAACTCTAAAACGTTACGGGAAATTGCTAAAAATTAAAGAGACTAGGAAACAGAACGACTAACGCAGTTGAATGACTATGCTGGATACCTTCAAACTGGATGAAGCTGTTGAATTTGCTGAAAACCCGGAACCTCGGTGTCCTTGCGTCCTGTTGCTGGATACGTCAGGATCGATGCAAGGACCGGCTTTGGATGCGCTAAATCAAGGATTAAAAAGCTTTAAAGACGATTTAATCAAAGACTCGCTAGCAGCCAGACGGGTGGAAGTGGCGATCGTCACCTTTAACAACGATATCCGAGTTGAGCAGGATTTTGTGACAGCCGATCAGTTTGAACCCCCCATCCTCAAGGCGCAGGGGATGACCTATATGGGAGGGGCAATTCAACAAGCGCTAGACTTAATTCAATCCCGGAAAGCTCAGTATCGGGCAAATGGGGTGGCTTATTATCGGCCGTGGGTGTTTATGATTACTGATGGCGCGCCTCAAGGGGAACCCGAAGATGTGGTGGCTAAAGCCGCGCAACGCCTGCGAGAGGATGAGAATAACAAGCACGTTGCCTTTTTTGCGGTGGGGGTTGAGAATGCTGACATGGAACGCTTGAGCGAAATTGTGGTGAGAACCCCAGTGAAGCTAAAAGGGTTGAACTTTGTGGAGATGTTTTTGTGGCTGTCGGCTTCCATGTCTGCGGTTTCGCATTCTAAGATTGACGATCAGGTTGCTTTACCACCACCGGGATGGGGAACGGTTTAATGAGTGATTCAGAACTTGAACCGGCTTGTGGGGAAACTTTTCGCAACCTCAGTTATTGGCGAGTGGTTCCGGCTTCTGTTCCTGGAACGAGTCACGAAAAGCGCGGACTTCCCTGCCAAGATGCTCATCACTGGAACCGCTTATCCCAAGGGATTTTAGTGGCGGCGGTGGCGGATGGGGCGGGTTCTGCGCCGTTGGGGGAGGTGGGGGCAGAGATCGCCGTTCAAACAGCGGTAGAAACCATTGGCATCAAAGCGATCGCGCCTGCGGAATTACACGACGATCGCAGTTGGGAAACCCTGTTAAGCGATACTTTAAAAACAGCCCAAAGCGCGATCGCCCAAGAAGCCCAAACCCGCAATATCGCCATCCGAGACTTAGCCACCACCCTGATCCTCGTCGTCGCTACCCCGGAACTCGTCGCCGCCGCCCAAGTTGGCGATGGTGCAGCCGTTGTTGGCGATCCCCAAGGCAATTTGATCGCCCTGACAGCCCCCGACTGTGGAGAATACGCCAACGAAACCACCTTTTTAATTTCCGAAACTGCCCTCAAAACCGCCCAAATCCGAGTTTGGCGCGGCGAAGCCCTACATCTGGCCCTATTCTCCGACGGATTGCAGCGACTCGCGTTAAAATTCCCAGAAGGAACCCCTCATCATCCCTTTTTCAACCCCTTATTTCACTTTGTTACCCATATCCCCGATGAGGCTTCTGCCCAGCATCAACTGCTAGAATTTCTCCGTCACCCTAGAATCACAGATCGCACCGATGACGATCTAACGATCCTTTTGGCAACGCTCAAAACCAGTTGACCATTCTCAACCCATTGCTAGCTTTCTTCTCTCCTTTTTCAAAACTGGATAGTTCCCCTTTTCTTCCACTCAGCACACTGCTACGCACCAAGCTAGCTACAGCACTTTCAACTCAGCACTCAGTTATGCGGTTTCAACGTCTCTCAAATCGCCAGATGATTCAACTCGATACCGCTTTAGAGATTGGTGCAGGCGGCGAAGCCAGGGTGTTTGCGCTGCCA
>JAAHGE010000493.1 GCA_010672635.1 Desertifilum sp. SIO1I2
AATAAATTCCACCTTTTCTCAAGAGGAATCAGTAGTCTTTTGTCAAGGCTGGTGGTAGCGATGCTTCTTTAAAGCTTTTTCAGATAAGGCTTTCAAGATTATTACAAAAGATGTGAGTAATGCATAGCTTTCTAAGGGGGGGTGGGGGGGATCTGAATCTTCCGGTAGCCACTGCTCTGCCTCTTGCACGTAGGAATCCGTACTCAAGGCTGTGGATGTGAGAGTCCGAGCGGACTGGATATGTTCAGCCGGAAGATGATCCGTTCCCAAGGGAAGCGCGATCGTAAAGCAAGTTCCTTCGCCTACGGTGCTGCTGACGGCGATCGCCCCCCCCCCTGCAATTGCACCAGTTCATTCACTAAGGCAAGACCAATGCCCGATCCTTCATGGGTGCGAGCTTGTACGCCTCGAATTTGATAAAACCGCTCAAATAGATGAGGTAAGTGTTCGGTAGCAATGCCGCTACCCGTATCCCGAATTTGAAGCATCACCTGGTTATTATCAAATGGATGCAGGCTAACGGTAATTTCGCCCTCAAAGGTAAACTTCAAAGCGTTAGAGACGAGGTTGAGAACGATTTTTTCCCACATCTCCCGATCGACATAAACAGGTTCGGGTAGCGGTGGGCAATCCACGATCAGTTGCAGCCCTGCATGTTCGATCGCAGAGCGAAATACACTGGCAAGATCGGTTGTGAGTTGGGCGAGATCCGTTGGTTCATAATTTGCTTCCATGCGTCCAGCTTCAATGCGAGAGAAGTCGAGCAGGGTGTTGACCAGTTTGAGAAGGCGAAGGCTGTTACGACGGGCAAGTTCCAAACGTTCTCGATGAATTGGGGCAAGGCTAGGATCGCTTAGAGCATCCTGTAGAGGAGCCAGCAGCAGTGTTAGCGGCGTCCGGAATTCATGGCTGATGTTGCTGAAGAACAGAGTTTTGGCGCGATCGAGTTCTGCCAGTGCTTCGGCGCGTTGGCGTTCTTGTTCGCGGGCAGATTGTTCTCGCACTCGCTGAAGCTCAGCTTCGCGCAGGGCTTTTTCGGCTTTTGCTCTTTCTACAGCAGCCCACATGCGTTCCGCCACGGTTTCAATCAGCTCTAATTCGGCTTTTGTCCAAGTTCGGGGAACGGTGGTTGATGCGGCAAGCGACCAGATGACGTTTCGTTCGCCTTTGCGAACACTGGCGCAAACGAAAGCCTGCAAGTTCACTGCGTCAAGCGATGTTCGATTTAAATCCGAAAGCCTCGCGTCGCTATCGATGTCATTGATGACAAGCGTTTGGTTTTCGATCTGCCGGACTGTTTCCGGAAAATCAGACATCCGAACTTCGCCCAGAAGAGACGCGAGATTCTCTTTTCGTTGCTCCGCTCGCACCACGGCACGATCTTCGGACGGATACAACACGAAAATGTAAGCCCGATCCAGCCGCAAAAACTCGGCGAGCATCCGCACGCCGGTTTCTTCAATTGCCTTCTCGTCAGCCAACGCGCGCAAAGTATCGGAGAACGTTAATAGAGCGGAGGTCGCACGATCGTCCGGGTGAATAGCATCTATCCAACCCCAGCCGATCGCCTGCTCAAAGGTTTGCCCCGTGTATTCCATCCAGCGCTGGTTATACCAGTTGGTCGAGCCGTCTGGTTGGCTGTCCCAAAGCAGGTCGGGGACAAGGTTGGCAATGGACTGTAACCGGGCTTCCGATTCGCGTAGGACGACTTGGGCTTGCCGTTGCTCAATCAAATCCGCCGCCTGACGCACCAGCAAATCGAGAAACCGCAGTTCCCGTTCGGTCGGTTGATGGTGTTCCCGCCAGTGGGTCGATACCATCCCGATCGCTTTGCCCGATCGAGTAACCAGGGGGGTTGACTGGCCGCAGAGGAATCCTGCATCGACCAGCTCTTGCAGCGAACCGCTGGGGTCTTCACTGGCGGGGACATCATAATCAATCATGGCCCGTTGTTGAGTCGCCAGCGCAGCGCCACAGGTCGTATTGGAGCTGGCATCAAGCCGATAGAAATAATCGACGGTCTCTTGGGATAAGCCCTGGCTGGTCAGCAATACGAGGCACTGGGTTTCTGCTTCCAAAATTTGAATAGTCCCCGCGTCAGCCTGCATCAGGTCAACCGCCGCTGCCACAATCTCCTGATACAGCGTCTCAATATCGCCTTCGGTGGTAAGTCGGGTCGCGAGGTTGTGGAGCCGTTGGGTATCTTGCAGGTCGGCAGCGATCGCCGCTTCGGACTGTTTGCGTTTAGTAATGTCGTAGGACACCACCAGCACTGCATAAATGTCTCCATCTTCAGACTGAAGGGGGGTTCCTCGCGAGATGTAGGTGCGATCGTGGGCATGATGTTCATGCTCAAACGGCTCCCCCGCCAAAGCTTGACGATACATTGGCTCATAACTTGTAGCCAGTTCGGGGGGCAACGCCTCGAAAATCGTTCGCCCGATGAAGTCTTCCGGTTTGAATCCGGCAGCAGAAAATGCTTCTCCTTCCGCTAATAGGTAGCGCAGATCGCGATCGACCACAAACACTGCCCCACCCGGTAAATTGGCGATCAACGCATGGGTTTGCTCTTCTGCCTGTTGACGTTCTGTAACTTGTGCCTCCAGCGCCGCATTCGCCGCCAGCAATTCTCTCGTTTGACGCTGCTGCAACAGCAAAGCGGTGGCGGTAAAGTCTGCCAGACTGGTCATGACTCGCACATCTTCCGCGTCAAACTGCCGTCCCTCATCGTGGGACATAATCCAGATCGTGCCGAAGATGTGGCTGTCGGCAACTAGAGGCAACACTAGCCCTTCAACAATCGGCGTGTTTGCCTCCTGAAAGTAGGTGAAATAGGATTCAGGATGGGAGAAAAGAACGGGAGAACCCTGTTCCAAACAAACCCCACAGGGGCTAAAGTTGCGGGGAGTGCTGCCGCCAACATGGTGCGCCAACGTTCCCGCTAAGACGTTCCAGCGAAAAATCTCTGCTCCATCCGGTGTCGTTTCGAGCAAGCTTACCCCAGTCGTTCCTGCCTCACATAACTCCAGTGCCGTGTCAACCAGGCTTTGCATCAGGCTTTCTGCATCTCGTGCCATTTGCTGAGCCAGCGATCGCATCGCCTCGGCTTCCGCCTGCCAGTTCGGGGAGCGGGGAGGGCGTTGTAATAACGCCTTCGAGATCAAAATATCGTTGAGGGTGACGGTTTCAGGCTTTGGACGTTGCATGGCAAGTAGATTCGTAAGTTGTAGTTCGTCATTCCGAATTGGGGGAGTGGCAATTCCAAGTTACGAATTATCCACTCGTCATGGCAAACGGACAGTAAAAGTTGCGCCACGTCCTTCTCCTTCACTAGCTGCTTCGCTCGTCCCCTTGTACACTTCAACCAGGAGAGCGATCGCCTGGTTCGCTTCTAGAATAACTCCATCTGCATTGGTGACTAAGTAGGCGATCGGAGAAGTTTGGAATAAGTCAGAGTAATATTGATTTTGCTGAAGAAGCTGCTGCCCAAGCACGATCGCTGCTTGTAAATTTGTCTGCATTTCCTCATAAATAACATGCAGATCTTCCACCACTTCATCGATTTCTGCCCAAGCTATCCCTCTTCTGTCCTTTTCCGGTTTTTCGTAGAATTAGTAATTCCTAAAGACAAGGTATGCTGAGCTATGCGGGGGTTGGCGATCGCATTTTGACCCATTTCGGATCTCTCAGAATTTCTCCTCAGAAAAAATGGCGCGATTGCTTACTCCATCTACGCTCTAGGATTTAGAAAACGCAAGGCTTTTCGGAAAATGACAGAAGAGGGATATCCAATATCATAAATCCACAGTAACCTTACTGTCCCCACCGAGGGTAAAGCAGCATAACGTTCGCGCTCACCGGACGCAGATAACCTTTGCTGCTCAACTGAGCGATTAAAACGTTCCGGTGCAGTGCGGTTGTTGGGCTGTGTTAGAATCTAGAGTTAAAGGTTAAGAATTGGATTCAAACTCTCGATTTATAATTTTAAGTTCTTCATCTGTAGGAAGCTTAGCAGCATGATCTACATCAAGATCAGTGCTACTTAATCCTGCCGTGTTAAGCAGCATCTCAAAAGAGCATCCCTTTAGAATATCGTCTTCTGCTCGTTCAACAGGAAATGGAGCACCGTCGCTTGGATTATATCTTCCGCTACAAAAATGTGTTCTTTGAAATTCGCAACCCTGAGGAATATCAAATCTTGAAAAAGCACACTCTATAGCTTTTTCACGTACCGCCGAGCGAGAAAACTCAA
>JAAHGE010000494.1 GCA_010672635.1 Desertifilum sp. SIO1I2
TCTTCGCTATTATCTGGATCGCCGTCGTGAAAGCGATCGACGACAATAAAATAGAGGGTTTCTTGCCGGAATTCAATGTCGCGAGTATAGAGAAATTCTAGGTCAATATCGGTTTCGGTTTTCTCTTCAGTGACAAGCATGTCTACTTCTTCACTGACTTTTTGGTCTGAAACTTGATATTGTTCGGGAGTTTGTACGGGAGTTGTGGGCGTAGCTACGTCTTCCGATAGAGGCAAAGAAGAAGGAGGTGTGTTAGCCGTCATAGATGTGTAGCTTGATTTGAAAAGGGATTGAGAAACTAAGCTAAAAGTCGAACCATGATTGTTATATCACTACTCTCGAAGCGCCGTATATCTACCCTTTGTTAGTAGTCTTTAGGGGGATGCGGGTAGGGTGAAGACGCGCACGGGAATTAATTGCACTCTTAAGTCGATGGGTTGGTCTAATTCGGCTTCTAGGAATGCTTTAAATTCTGCTAACTGTTCTTGGCTAATGCTGGCAATTTCTGGAGTGACGATATCAAGTTCTACCAAGATAGCGTGGCGACGGGGGCGCACTGACATTACCCGAATTTCGGCATCGGGAAAGGTAAGGTCTTCTGAGGCGATCGCTCTTTCGAGTTCCCGATTGACATTTTCTTGAACGAGCAAATTATTTAAAGATAACGCTAAAGGAATACCCAGGATAGAGAGGACGGTAATCGCCAGTAGTAGTCCACCTTTGGCTCTAGCTAAGTTGCCGTAGCGCTGGCATAATAAGACGACTCCTCCGCTAAAAATAATCCCGGTCAGGTTGGTCATAAACAGGAGGGATGCACCAATGGTGACTGGGAGATTCTGGAGAGATAAACCAATACCAATGACGCTGAGAGGAGGAACTAAGGCAACTGCGATCGCCACTCCCGGTAAAGCATCAGCAATACTCCGCCGAGATTTAGCATAGGCCCCGGCAGCCCCGGCAGCCATTGCCACGCCTAAATCAATTAAGGAAGGATTTGCCCGCGAGAGGATTTCGGGTCGAATTGCCTTTAATCCAATCATAGACGCGATCGCCATTGCTACAATAACGGTCATAATTACCCCCGTCACCAGGGTAACGCTAGCCCGTTTGAGGAGTCGGCGATTATTCAAAACCATCGCATAGGCGATCGCCATAATTGGCCCAATTAAAGGCGCAATAATCATCGCCCCAATAATCGTAGCTGCACTATCGGCTAACAAACCCAGAGTTGAAATAATTGTAGATAGCGCTAGCAATAGATAGTAATTGAGCGATGGAACGGACGATTTCCAAAGTTGGCGGTTAAGGGCGGATAGGGGTAACGGTTTATCTCGCAACCAAGGCCAATTTTCGTTTTCGCGATCCCAAAAGAAGTAAAGAAAGTGATGGGTAGAGTAAAGCACGATATCCCCAAAGTTCAAACCTGAAAGGATTAAAACACGAATGAGGGGTAAGCACTCTCTAGCGCTTGGTTGAATTCATCTCAAAATTGTCGCGACCAATCTTTAGGCCAGCGTTCTACCACCACTTTGATTTGGGTGAAAAACTCAACTGCATCGCGTCCTTGTCCGTGTAAGTCTCCATAAAAGCTTTCTTTCCAACCGCTAAAGGGGAAAAATGCCATTGGGGCCGCTACACCAATATTAATCCCGATATTGCCAGCTTCGGCTTCGTAGCGAAATTGACGGGCGGCGGCACCGCTACTGGTGAACAAACAGGCCATGTTTCCCCATCTATTGTGGTTCACAAAGGCGATCGCCTCTTCAATGGTATTGAGGTGCAGCAGACCTAAAACCGGGCCAAAGATTTCGGTTTGGGCAATGGTACTTTGGGGCTGAATGTTTTGCAAAATAGTGGGTTTGACAAAGTAACCCTGTTCGTAGTGCTGAATTCGGGGAGAACGACCATCGACTAACAGGTTTGCCCCTTCATCCACCCCAGTTTGAATTAACCCGGTAATGCGATCGCAACTTTGGCGAGTAATTACAGGCCCCATCTGCACGCCCGGTTCTAAACCAAATCCCACAGCCCGTTCTTGGGCCGCTTGGGCGATCGCTTCGGTAAAGGTTTGTTTTGCCTCCCCAACCGTTACAGCCACCGAGGCGGCTAAACAGCGCTGTCCTGCACAGCCAAATGCACTGTCGGCAACAATCCGCGTTGTCATCTCTAGATCGGCATCGGGTAAGACAATAATGGGATTTTTCGCCCCGCCTTGACATTGCACCCGCTTCCCGTGGGCGGCGGCTTTAGCGTAGACGTACTGCGCCACGGGAGAAGAACCGACGAAGCTAATCGCCCGAATGGCTGGATGTTCTAAGATGGCATCTACCGCTTCTTTTGCCCCATTGACGAGGTTAATGACGCCTTTGGGTAAGCCCGTTTGGTCGATCAGTTCAAACACTTTTTGCAGGGTAATGGGTACTTTCTCGGAAGGCTTGACTAGATAAGTATTTCCACAGGCGATCGCGTAGGGCATAAACCAAAAGGGAATCATCGCCGGGAAGTTAAAAGGGGCGATTGCCGCCGCCACGCCCAAGGGTTGGCGAATGGCGGTTTCATCAATGCCGCGTGCAATATCTTCTAAGTTATACCCCTGCATCAACATTGGCATTCCGCAGGCAACTTCAACATTTTCAATCGCCCGTTGCAGTTCCGCCTGAGACTCCGCCAGGGTTTTGCCGCATTCTAGGGTAATGGTGCGGGCGAGTTCGTCAAAATTCGCTTCTAAAAGGGTCTTCAGTTTAAATAGGTATTGGATGCGGTTCTGGACGGGCGTGCGCCGCCAGTTGGGGAAGGCCGCAACGGCAGCTTGGGCAGCCCGATCCACCTCCGCAGCAGGCGAAAGCGGCACTTGGGCTAAGACTTCTGTGGTGGCGGGGTTGATCGCCTCCAGAAATTCACTGGCGCTAGAGGGTTGCCACTCGCCGTTAATGTAGTTGAGTAATTGCATAAAGATGTCTGCGATCGCGCTATAGATGGGACAGGTGCCTGGGGTGGAAGGCACGCTTGAGACCTTGACCATTGAGTATACTGAAACCTAGAGAGATCGAACCTTCCGCAGTTACCCTTATCGGGATTTCCAGTAGAAAAAGCTAAGTTTCATATCCTCTTTACAGTTCTGCCCCAAAATACCGATCTGTATTGAAGACTTGATAAAGTTCGCCTCACAGAGATTACGGATCTCTCTGGAAGTTTGTATATTGAGAGACGACAAGGGTTACAGACATCTGGTTAGATACAAGGTTTCGACGGTAACGATTTAGCAAGATTTACGTTTTCAGGGGCACAATCTCATCTGTAACTTACGTGGTTTCCGAAGGTTTTCAGGCTGAGTGTTTTCGGGTTGAACGCATACTCAATCTAAGCTTCTCAGCAATTACGCGATCGCAACTAACGTAGATTTACAATTTTTAGTCATCTGTGAGGGTTCCTATGAAGTTTCTATCCGTGAAAAAAGTTCTCACCGCCGCAGTTGCTGCAACCACTCTGGCTAGTGCGGTTTCCTTGCCAGCCGAAGCATTTACCTTTGGCAACGATGGCATCCTGTTTGACAAAGATACAACCGTAGAGTTTGATTTTCTCTACTCCCAAGGCAAATATCAATCCAAAGTTGGGATTTTTGAAGTGGTGGGTGGTGCTACCAACTTTGTGGAGTGGTTGCTCCAAGAAGACTTAAAATCCTTCGACTCAACCGCTAATGATTTCAAGGGAACTTGCGGCGTGTCGGTGTCAGTTTGTAACGTTGCCTATACCTTTAAAGCTGGAGTTGAGTACGCTTTGGGCATCACTCCTACAGGACAGCCCAAAGAAAATGAGTTTTTGTTCTCCACCAATGCCCTAAACTCCGTCGATCCGATTACTGGGCAACTCCAAACTAAGTTTACCTCCATCGGACAAGATCAGTTTAAGCTCGCCTTTGAAGACAATGGTTGGGTTGAAAATGGAGCGCGCGACTACAATGACTTTGTATTCACGGCTACTGTTGTCCCCGTTCCCGAACCGACTGTCCTATTAGGATTGGGTTTAGTAGGCGGCGCGATCGCCACTACTCGTCGTCGCAAAAGTCAAGCGTCCTAAACGACAAGTTTATCAAACAAACCAACCCCAAGGAGTACCCAGAAATGCGTACTCCTTTTTTGAGTATATTGACAGCAGGGGCGATCGCATTTTGTCTGTCTTGTTATCAGGTTGGCTCTTTGTGACATTACCCAGTTTGCGCGGAGCGGGTAATCGTTGAATCTGTGAAACTAC
>JAAHGE010000495.1 GCA_010672635.1 Desertifilum sp. SIO1I2
TTTTACTTAAAGCTTCTTCTACCCGTTTGCGTTCGGCAATTTCTTGTTCCAATTGCAGATTGGTCTGGGCAAGGATGGTGGTTCGCTCTCGCACCTGGGTTTCTAGGGTCGAGCTATAATCGGCAAGCAGTTGTTCGGCTTGTTTGCGATCGCTAATATCGATTAGCAGACCATCCCAAATCATATCGCCATTGGACTGTCTTTCTGGACGGGCAACGCCCTGCAACCACTTGAGTTCTCCCCAGCGGTCTGTAATTCGCCCCTCCCAGTACCAAGGCTGTAGCGTTTGTTGAGAAACTTCAATACTGTCAGCCAGTTCAGGGAGGTCATCGGGATGGACAACCTCCCAAGCGATCTGACTATTTTGGATAATCTCTTCAGGTTCGTAACCATAAATTTCGCGGGCACCAGGACTCATATACGTAAAAGCTTGAGTCCCATCGCAGTAGCGGATGTAGCGGTAAATTACACCCGGCACATTTTCAGCCAGGTGGCGAAACTTGGCTTCGCTATCTTTGAGGGCAGTTTCAGCTTGGCTGCGTTCTACATTTGCCAGTTTTTGTAATTCTAAGCTGCGATAGATCACTAGAGCGATCGCAGAACCCATTAAGGCTAACAAAGGGGAAGCGACAGGCAACCACCAACTGAATAAAAAAGCTACATAGCTTCCGGCAACCAATCCAGATCCCACCAAGCTGATGCCGAGGCTACAGCCAAGCCAACGCCAGTAGGCTTTTTGCCGAAATGGATGCATTCCCAGAACCAACCAACTGACCCCACTACCGATAAAAGACCAGCCCAAAACCCACAATACCTCGATCGAGCGCGGCCAAACTTGCAGAAAAGGACGACCTTCTAAAGACCCGCTCAAAATTTGGCTGATAATATTAGCGTGAATAAAGACCCCAGGAAAACGTTTGGGGGTAGAAAAGAAATGAGTGCTATAGGGCGTAAAGGATAAATCGTTAAAGCTAGCGCCGATCGTACCAATTAAGACGATGCGATCGCGCAACAGATCGGGCGGGATGCGGTTTTCCAAAACATCCGAAATCGAGATTGTGGGGAACGTCTCATCTAGTCCCCGATAATTCAATAAAATCTGATACCCACCGGAATTGGCTCGGACATATCCCCCCTCATTCCCGGTAAAGGGTTTAAAGACAGCTTGACCTAAACGCAAATATTTGCGGCGATCGTCAATACTTTCTAGGGTAATGCCCTCTTTTTCTAGATACATTAAAGACAACTTAACGGCCAACCCCAGGCGAGTCTGTCCTTCCGAAGTTCTCACCGAGAGTAAGGCTCGACGCACTTTACCATCGGCATCGAGCATCAAATCTGCTAGTCCCACCCGATCTAGTTGGTTTAAAATGGGAGGCGGTTTGACAATATTACCGACGGCTTTTTCCACCCCAACTAAATTCGGCGTTGTCTCAAAGACTTTAAGCAGCTCTTCATGGCCTGGTTCGACGGGTAAATCTCGGAAAATATCGAGTCCAATGGCTCTGGGTTCTTGAGCTTGTAACTGGGTAATCAGTTGAGCTAAAACGGCATCCGAAATCGGCCATTGTTGCAGCTTGGCCACATCAAATTCATCAATGGTCACGATCGCAATTCGCGGATCGGCAGGTTCGTGCCGCCAGCGAAAGAATTGATCGAGAACCGCCCAGTCTAAAATTTGTAACAGACCGAGGCTACTGGTGCCGATGGCTAAAGTGGCGATCGCCGGAGCGGTTATCCATAAGGCTCGCCTTTGCCAAATTTTTGCGTAGAGTTGTTTTAGCATTAAGCTGTACCGCTTGGGGTTCAGCACTAGAGAAGCTTACGGCAAAAGAGGCTGAGTTGCGATCGCCTCTAATCCCACAGAGTTTAACAGGTCTTGCCAGGTAGCAATCAGCGTAGAATTACTAGGTTGCTGTTGTCTGGCTTGAGCTAAACTGGCGAGCGTATCATACCAAATTCCATGTTTTCCATACAAAGCCGCCCGTTCGACCCAGGTTTTACTCTCAATTTGACTCATCAACCCATCCGCGAGTTGCACCCGGCGAACTTCTCCCCGCACGCTCGGATCTCCCGGTCTTAAGCCCTGTTCTCCGATCATCACAAAAGCCCATTGATAGGTTTTATCCACTTCTAGGGGAGGCAGGGTATCGGGAAGTTTGACGCTCAAAATACCCGACCGATTGGCAATCGGAATTTTAGTCTGATAATGGGTCACTTCATTTTCGTCTAATAACGCAAAGAAGACCGTTTCAGTCGTGCTTTGAGGAATATAGACAAAAAACGTGGGATAGGGGGTTGCCGTCAATCTAGGGGAGATGGCTGGCACTAAAGGAATCATACACCCGCCTGCACAACCGATACTGCGAGAGGCCCCCTCAGCCGTATCATCGGGCTTACCTTCTCTGGGGGGTTCAAACGTGACGCGAAAGGTTTCCGCATCATGGATGGCTGGCAGGGGAAGGGAAGCGGTCGAGAGCGTTTGGGCCTGTATTTCCATTGATGGCCCCCCAAGCACTGCGAAGGCCACAGAGAAGGTAACGGATAGAAGATTTAAGGATCTTAAGATAAGAAAACGTATCATAGCGCTGTCATCTACCTGTAGAGGTATGTATAAGTCCTTATCCCCTTATTATCCGATCGCAGGGGCAATGGGGCTTCAGTGGTTTTACCTAGGTATTCTCCGAAGTTCCGCTATTCTCAAGGCTTACAGCCAATTTCCCACAAGAATAAAAGGGGCCCAATAGAAGGGGTGAGCGTAGCGGGGCTGCTTGATCATAGCAAGCTGGGCTTGGCGGAGGGCTTCGGCTTTCGTGTTTTGGCGCAATAGGTTGTGGTAGAACTCTGACATGAACTCGGCGGTCGATGCATCTTGCACCGACCAGAGGGTAGCGAGGGTGCTGCGAGCGCCAGAACGAACCGCAACGCCAGCGAGTCCTAATGCGGCTTGTTTATCGCCTGTAGCGGTTTGACAAGCGCTGAGAACCAATAATTCAATTGGGTTAGGGTTAGTTTGTTGGCGAAAGCGCAAGATTTCCTCAAAGCGCTTGACCGGAATTTTGCGATCCCAAGCCAGGATAAACGTAGAGTCGGCCTTCGAGCTAAATTGTCCGTGGGTGGCTAAATGAACGATCTCAAAAGAGGCGTGTTGGAGTTGATGTTGCAGGCGAGTTTCCGTAAACTCTCGATCTAAGAAGACTTGGGCGGGAATTTGGGTCGTAATTTGGGCAATTTCTGCTTCAACCGCCGGTAGCGCCGCAAAGCCTTGACGCGCTTGGGTAAGTCCGCCAGCCAGCATTTTGACGGGTTGTGGGCTGAGGCTAAGGTTGGCTGGTACTAGCAGTTTCAAACCAGGCGCGATCGCAATTTGATATTTTTCAATGAGATACTGTTGCCCGTCGTGCAAGGCTGCCATTGGCAAATTTCGCATTGTCCCATCCAAGACAAACACTAGCGTTTGCGTATGGTTGGCGATCAGTTCGGCTTGGATCGGTTGAATTAACCATTGATAAATCTGTTGAGCCAGCCGCAAGCGTTCCGAGTTAGAAAAGAACCGATTTAACGATTCTAGAAATTGCTCAAAGGTTTGTTCAATCTCGGCAGCCGTACCGGGAACCGCATAATAACTTAACGGTTTTCCAGGTAGCGACAGGATCGCCGCTAACCGATCGGGTAGGATAATCGGATAGATGACGGCAGCTTGGGGATCGAGCTGTTCGATCGATTGGGGTTGGACATCGACACAGGCTTCTCGGAAAAAGTTATCGAGTTCAGCCAGTTGCAGAGATTCAATCACCTCGCGCGCTTGTTTGAGTTGGGCTTGAGTGGGGTTTTCATTCAGGAGTAAGCCCACAAGCTGGCGGTAAATGGGTTCCACATTGTCTCGAAAGGAAAATTGCACCTCTGGGTTAATGGCTACCAAGTCTTGCCGCAGAGATTGCAAGATTTTAACTGCTTCGCCATAGGCAACTGTTGCTTGAGCTAGTTTGCCTTGTTGCTGCCAAATTTGACCGAGTTGCCCTTGCCAGCGTGCGATCAAATTATCTGCATGGCTTGTTTGAGCGATCGCCAAGGCTTGTTGAGTCTGTTGTTCTGCCAGGGGCCATTGCTGCATCTGTTGAGCCAAATACCCCTGCTGACCGATAGCATAGGATTCTGCCCGCGCATCTTGCAATTGTCTGGCTTGAGCCGTTGCTTGGATTAAAATCGGCTGAATCTTGTCAAGGGGCTGCTGGAGTTGCAGGAG
>JAAHGE010000496.1 GCA_010672635.1 Desertifilum sp. SIO1I2
GGGAAGAAGAGGATGGGGGGATGGGGAGATGGGGGGGAAACTTCAGACTCAACACTCTGTTGAGACTCAGCACTTAGAGAAGCACTCAGCACACCGCTACACGGAAGTAAGGATCTACACAACTAGGTACTTTCTAATCTCTTCTGACTCGGAACTCGGAACTTTCCTCCCCACTCAGCACTCAGCACTTTCCACTCAGCACTCTTTTAAAAGTCAGTGTCGAGTCTTCTAGGTGCCATTGCAGGAGAGAGGCGGGTTGATGGGGGGCTAAGTTAGGAAGTCCGATGGCGCGTCTGGGGGCGCTTGTGGCGAGGGCGATCGCGCTTGGGGCTGGGCAAATTCCCCATTTCACCAAATTTTGAGCGCCAACCAGTAGAGGAAAGGTGGTTCCGGCTAAGGTGCGATCGCGCAACCGGGCTGTTCCTTGTTGAACTTCAATTTGACGGCTGTCCCAAGGATATACCCCATCGGGTAAGCCCAGGGGAGCTAAAGCATCGCTGACTAAGAACAAACCTTGTTCGTAATGACTGGCTCGTAACAGCAGATCGACCATAATCGGGTTAACGTGCTGACCATCAGCAATTAAACCGCATTGCACGTGAGGATTGGCGATCGCAACGCCTAGCAATCCCGGTTCGCGATGGTGTAAGCTCGGCATGGCGTTAAACGCATGAGTCACCATTGTTGCGCCTTGTGCAAAGGCGGTTTGAGCTTGCTCGGCAGTGGCGAGGGAATGTCCTAAACTCACTGTAATTCCCAAAGAACGCAGGTAGGGAATAACTTTTCCGGTGGTGTCGAGTTCTGGGGCCAGGGTGATAACTTTAACGAGGCTGGCATAGTCCCCTAAAACTCGTTTGACGTTATCCACGCTGAGGGGTAGCAAGTATTGTTCGGGATGCGCGCCGCGCTTTGCCCGGTTGAGAAAAGGACCTTCGAGATGAACGCCGAGAACGGATGCGCCTTGGCTGGGTTGAAATTCGGCAAAAACGGAGAGCGATCGCGTTATGTTTTCAACTGAGGTTGTCACTAACGTGGGTAAAAAAACATCCACCCCTTGAGTGTAAAGAAAAGTACAAATCTCTTGCAAAAGAGGCAAGTGTTGGGGTTTAACATCGGGAAAGGCTAAACCCAATCCCCCGTTAATTTGTAAATCGAGTCCCCCCAAGGTAATCCAATCGCCTGCAACATCCAAGCAAACCGCCTCCGATCCCCCCCGATCTGACATGGGTTGAATGGCGCTAATGATGCCTTCCGAGTTAACCGAAATTCGCCATAAAGATTCGCGATCGAGCAAGCGAGCGTTGAGAATTTCTAGCGGTCTGGTAATCTCTGTTATTGTTGCTTGTGTCATTTCCTTCCAAACCCTTGAGTACGAAGACTTCCTCCCATCATCCCAAACAACCCCTGATTGGCATTATTATGGGCAGCGATTCCGATCTGCCCACCATGAAAGAGGCGATCGCCATTTGCGACGAATTTAACGTTGAAAGCGAAGTGGCGATTATCTCAGCCCATCGCACGCCAGAACGAATGGTATCATACGCCCAACTTGCCCACCAACGCGGTCTAAAAGTCATTATTGCAGGTGCAGGTGGAGCCGCCCATTTACCCGGAATGGTCGCTTCCCTCACTCCCTTACCCGTGATCGGCGTTCCCGTTCCCAGCCGCCACCTCCAAGGGGTTGATTCCCTGTATTCCATCGTCCAAATGCCAGCCGGAATTCCCGTTGCAACCGTAGCCATTGGCAACGCCAAAAATGCGGGATTACTGGCCGTGCAAATCCTCGCAACCGCCCAACCGGAACTTCTCGAAAAAGTTCAGCAGTATCGCCAGAATTTAGCCAGCTCGGTGATTGTTAAACAAGAACGATTGGCGGAAATGGGCTACCAACAATATTTACAGCATCATTCTTGACAAATTTGTACTTTCGTGATGTGTTTGCCTGGTTACAAAACTCAATGAACTTCACGAGGCGATCGCCAACAAAATGTAATTTACGATACAGATTTTAGGGTCTGAGAATTGGTGGAATCTATCTAACTTGTTTCTTCCCTTCTTGAGGTGGGTTTTTGTTATCCAGTTGCGGTGGAGTGAGGAAAATCAAATTCAGCCTTCACCGCCATCTGCGTCTTTCGGTTCCCCGCTCCTGACTCCTGATTACCTCAACAGAGGCTTGAACTCGCGGTAAATCAGTTGGCCCCCAGTATAGTGATGTCTGCTTTATGGTTCGTTTGGTGACAATGTTTAAATCAATGCAAAAAAATAAGCTGCAAGCCAGAAATCGGCGCAGGTCATCAACCGGGAAATCGTCCTCCTCCCGGCATTTCTCTAGTATTGCCAAAGGGTTTAGCAAACTGACCCGCAAGCTATCGCCAAGCTGGGCGGCTTGTATTCCCCTAGCAATCCTGATTGTTGGCGTGTGGAATCTAGCTGCCGTTGCTCAAGAAGCAGCAGAGGCACCCCCGACACCCGAAGAACTGCAAGGTCTTCTAAACGCTATTTGGGTATTAGTTGCAGCCATTTTGGTCATCTTCATGAACGCTGGTTTCGGCATGTTAGAAACCGGGTTCTGTCGTCAGAAAAATGCGGTTAACGTTTTAGCCAAAAACTTAATTGTCTTTGCCCTAGCCACCATCAGCTTTTGGGCGATTGGCTTCTCTTTAATGTTTGGAAGCGGCAACGGTTTTATTGGTGGAGGCGGTTGGTTCCTCAGCAGTACCGACCCAGCCACCTACGGTCTAGACCCCTTCCCCGCAGGTTTGCCAATCTCTCTCTTCTTCCTGTTCCAAGCAGCCTTTGCAGGAACCGCAGCCACGATCGTTTCGGGTGCAGTTGCAGAACGGATTAAGTTCGTAGACTTTCTCATCTTTAGCCTTCTGCTCGTCGGGATTGCTTATCCCATTACCGGACACTGGGTTTGGAGTGGCGGAGGTTGGCTAGGCGGTATTGGTTTTAGCGACTTTGCGGGTTCTACAGTCGTTCACTCCGTCGGCGGTTGGGCCGCACTGATGGGAGCAGCCTTCCTAGGCCCTCGGATCGGTAAGTACGAAGACGGTCAACCCCGCGCTATTCCAGGTCACAACATGAGCATCGCCACCCTAGGATGTCTCATTCTTTGGATTGGCTGGTTTGGCTTTAACCCCGGTTCTGAGTTAGCTGCGAGCGAAGCCGTTCCGTTTATCGCTGTCACCACTAACTTAGCGGCGGCGGCTGGTGGAATTACCGCTACCCTCACCTCTTGGATCAAAGACGGCAAGCCCGATCTCTCAATGATCATTAACGGGATTTTGGCCGGTTTAGTTGCTATTACCGCAGGCTGCAATGGGGTTTCCTACCTGGGTTCTGTAGTCATTGGGGCCATTGGTGGCATCCTTGTGGTCTTTGCGGTGTCGTTCTTTGACCGTCTAGGCATTGATGACCCAGTTGGGGCAGTTTCCGTTCACTTGGTCAACGGGATTTGGGGAACGTTAGCTGTAGGTCTGTTCAGTGTTGAAACGGGTTTATTCTACGGCGGTGGCATCGGTCAGTTAATTTCTCAAATCATTGGTATTCTTTCGATTGGTGGATTTACCGTTCTGTTAAGCTCAATTTTCTGGATCGCATTGAAGTCTTTGTCCGGGCTGCGCGTGACACCAGAAGAAGAAATCGTGGGCTTAGATATTGGCGAACACGGTATGGAAGCTTACAGTGGTTTCTTGAAGGAAACGGGCGGTTTGGCAAGCGCACCGGGTAACTTAAGCGGAAATCCTGGCGTTGCTGGCTCTCAGATTCCTTAAGGCATCATCGTCACCGAAGCTACGCTAAAAAGATTGAAAGCTACTCAACGGTTGAGTAGCTTTTTTATTGCGAAAATGGCGATCGCACTTTCTCAAAGAATCGCTTCAGAGCATTTCACCATTCCGCACGATGCGAGTAAGATTTTAGGGGGTTATCTCTAAAGTTGAACTAACCCTAGCTCGTTACTATGAAAAAGCTTCCCCCTTGGGCTGTTTTATCCTTGGCAACCAATGGGCTGCTCTTGCTGTTAGTCATTCAACTTTGGCAAGGTGGCAAAGAATCCCTTTGGTTTGTTTCTGCTGGATCTGTCACCATTCCTGCTAGCGCCTCTACCCCCCAAGTAGACGCGATCGCCGCAGAAAACTTGCCCGGAGAATTAGGCCCCCGCCATCAATTGAGTTATCGGCAATGGGTTGCACTGCTTGAACGCGAAGCCCAAGTGATGGCTCAAAATCAGCCGCAACA
>JAAHGE010000497.1:0-2002 GCA_010672635.1 Desertifilum sp. SIO1I2
CCGGTGGTGCGCGCCGTGTGGCGCAGCGGCAAGCGGGTGATGTAAGCAAAAGGGAGCGCGTCATGACTGTTCTCGACCAGATCATCGCTCTGCTGGAAAAGGCCGGCGCCGACCGTTACGGCATGGAGGCGGTCAGCCAGCTCGAACATGCGCTGCAATGCGCCATGCATGCCGAACGTACCGGGTCTTCGCCCGAGCTGATCGCCGCCTGTCTGTTGCACGATATCGGCCATCTGGTCGGCGATGGCGACGAGGGCCAGGCCGAAAACGGCGTCGATGCCGGTCATGAGCATCTCGCCGCCGACTGGCTGGAACGCTATTTCCCCGACGCCGTCACCGTGCCGGTGCGGCTGCATGTCGATGCCAAACGCTATCTCTGCCAGGCCGAACCGCACTATTGGGCCGGCCTGTCTCAGGCATCGAAAACCAGCCTTGAAGTGCAGGGCGGCATCTACAGCGCCGACGAAGCCGCCGGTTTCATCGCGCAGCCCTATGCGCGCGATGCCGTGCTGCTGCGCCGCTGGGACGACGCCGCCAAGACTCCGAAGCTGAAGACCCCCGATCTGGCGCATTACCGTCCCATTGTGGCCGCCGCGATGAAGGCTGCCGACTGATATGACGGCGAACACGGGCCGCCTCGTCCTGGTGACGGGGCCGAGCGGGGTGGGCAAGGACAGCCTGTTGGACGGTGCGCGCGCCGTGCTCGTCGGGCGACAGGACTACGTCTTTCCGCGCCGGTATGTCACCCGCGCCGCCGGTCTGGGCGGTGAAGACTATGTCGCCGTGTCCGAGGCGGATTTCTCCGCCATGGCCGCGCGCGGCGACTTTGCGCTGCACTGGCCGGCGCATGGCCTGCAGTATGGCATTCCCGTCAGCATCGACGCCGATCTCGCTGCCGGCCGGCAGGTGGTGGTGAATGTGTCGCGCGCCGTGATCGACCAGGCACGGGCGAAATACCCCAATCTGCTGGTGCTGGCGATCAATGCCTCGCCCGATGTGCTGCGCATGCGCCTGCAGCAGCGCGGCCGCGAATCCGCCGCGGATATAGAAGAGCGGCTGCAGCGCGCCGCCGCCTATCGCCTGGACGGCCCCGATGTCGTGCGGTTGAACAACGACGGTCCTCTGGCCGAGGGTATCGCCGCTTTCGTTGCACTGCTGGAAAAGCGCGACTGATCCGCCATACTGCGGGCTCCACCGCCGGAGTCGCTGCATGGACCATCTGCTGCCGCTGTTCAGTATCGCCATCGCCATCGCGATGGGCGCGATCAGTCCCGGACCCAGTTTCGTGCTGGTGGCGCGCACCGCCATTGCCGGATCGCGCCGCGCCGGGCTCGGCACCGCGCTCGGCATGGGGCTGGGCGGGCTCGTCTTCGCCACACTGGCGCTGCTGGGCCTGATCGCGCTGCTGGCGCAGGTGGCCTGGCTCTATCTCGGCCTCAAGATCCTCGGCGGGCTCTATCTGCTGTATCTCGGCTGGCGGCTGTGGCGCGGCGCGCGCGCACCGCTCACGGTGGATACCGCAGGCGAAACCGGCAAAGGATTCTGGCGTGCCGTGCTGCTCGGTCTGGTCACGCAGCTCAGCAACCCCAAGACGGCCGTCGTCTATGCCGGTATCTTCGCGGCCCTGTTGCCGGCGCAGCCGCTGCCGCTCTGGCTGGCGCTCGCGCTGCCGGCGGCGATCTTCGGCATCGAGTTCGGCTGGTATGCGCTGGTCGCCACCGCCTTTTCGGCCGGCGGGCCGCGTCGCGTCTATCTCAATGCCAAGACCTGGATCGACCGGCTGGCCGGCGGCGTGATGGCGGCGCTCGGCCTGCGCCTGATCTACGAAGGCGCGCGCGGCTAGGCCCAGTTACGAACCACCGAAACGATAACGCCCGGCGATGCGGAAATTCGCCGCCGGCTCGCTTTGTACGAACAGGCAGATCTCCTCCAGGACGAATTCCTTGCGCAGCGCCGGCGCGGTCAGCTCGATCAGGTGCTGCAATACGGCCTGTCGCTCGCC
>JAAHGE010000497.1:2561-4227 GCA_010672635.1 Desertifilum sp. SIO1I2
TGCGAATGATCCTGTGGGTAACCCGGCAGGTCCGGAGTCGGCCGGGGGATTTCACCCCGCCGTCGCCGAACCGCAATCGAACTGTCACACCGCGTTGCTATCAGCCTTCCCCAACACGGAATCAACGGGGAATCGTATGCGCGCGGCCATTGAGATCGCCCATCTATCGAAAACCTTCAAGACGGGCAAGCGCGCGCTCGACAATGTCAGCCTGGCGATCCAGCCGGGCGAGATGGTCGCGTTGATCGGTGCGTCGGGCTCGGGCAAATCCACCCTGCTGCGCCATGTGGCAGGACTGATGCCGGGCGACCGTGACGACAAGTCCCAGATCTCGGTCGATGGCCGCATCGTGCAGGCCGGCGGCCGCATCGGCAAGGGTATCCGCGAAACCCGCGCCGGTATCGGTTTCATCTTCCAGCAGTTCAATCTGGTCGGCCGCATGCAGGTGCTGACCAATGTGCTGGCCGGCAATCTCGGCCGCATGCCGCTGTGGCGCACCATGCTCAAGCTGTTCACCGACGATCAGCGCCGCATTGCCGTGGCTGCGCTCGACCGCGTCGGCATCGCGCAATGCGCCTTCCAGCGCGCCTCGACTCTCTCGGGCGGCCAGCAGCAGCGTGCTGCCATCGCGCGTGCGCTGGTGCAGCAGGCGAAAGTCATTCTGGCCGACGAGCCGATTGCCTCGCTCGATCCGGAGTCGTCGCGGCGCGTGATGGCCGCACTGGCCGAGATCAACCAGTCCGACAATGTCACCGTCGTGGTGTCGCTGCATCAGGTGGATTTCGCACTGAAATTCTGCCGCCGCGTCGTGGCGTTACGCGACGGTCGTGTGATGTATGACGGGCCGTCGGCAGCCGTGACCGCCGCTTTGCTGCGCGGCATTTACGGCGAACAGACCGATCTCGATTTCGGCTCGCTCGGCGAACCGACCCATGCCAGCGAGGAGGCCGAAGTCGAATGCCTCGTGCCGCGCCTGCAGGCCGCGACCGCCTGAATTTTTAACGCCTATCTCAAAACCAATCGGGAGACCACCATGCTTCGTCGCACCTTCCTCACCACTGCCGCCGTGCTGCTGGCCGGCACTGCCATCTCGGGCACGGCCCATGCGCAGCTGAAGGAAATCAACTTCGGCATCATCTCGACCGAGTCGAGCGCCAATCTGAAGACCATCTGGGAGCCATTCCTGGCCGACATGGAGAAGCAGACCGGCAAGAAGATCAACGCCTTCTTCGCCCCTGACTATGCCGGCGTGATCGAAGGCATGCGCTTCAACAAGGTGCAGATCGCCTGGTACGGCAACGCCTCGGCGATCCAGGCCGTCGACCGCGCCGAGGGCGAGGTCTTCGTGCAGACCACGGCCAAGGACGGTTCGCCGGGCTACTGGTCGCTGCTGCTGGTCCACAAGGACAGCCCGATCAATTCGCTGCAGGACATCCTGAAGGCGCCGGGCAAGTATACCCTGGGCAACGGCGACCCGAATTCCACTTCGGGCTTCCTGGTGCCGAGCTACTATGCCTGGGGCCAGAACAATATCGACATCCGCAAGCATTTCACCCGCATGGTCACCGGCAGCCATGAGGTGAACGCGCTGGCCGTCGCCAACAAGCAGGTCGATGTCGCCACCAACAACACGGAAAACCTGGAGCGTCTGCGGAAGACCCAGCCG
>JAAHGE010000498.1 GCA_010672635.1 Desertifilum sp. SIO1I2
TTTCTACAGGCGCTTGTTCGGGTGCAGCTTCACTCACTTCTGAAAGAAGATTGTCAAGTACATTTTCCCCAACTGTTTCTTCAACCGCCGCGAGATTTTCGGGTTCTCCAGAAGCCTTCAGAACTTCTGTCTCTACTGCAACAGGTGGGGGTGCAACCTCAGCAACATTCTCTACAGCAGTTTCTCTAGTTTCTGTGGAGACAGCTTCTGTAGATTCTACAGAGGTAGTTTCGGGTTCCGTCCAAGTTCCCGTTTCGACTGCTTGGGTGAGGGTTTCAGCAACAGGGGTTTCCTGTTGGGGGGCATCCGCTTCCAGAATATTGACGCCATCAGCGGCTTCTGTGGTTGGCGGTTCCGGTGGTAAAGCCTTAGCCGGTTCTGGAGTAGCAATCTTATTCCAGCTTGACGTTGCGGGCGGCAAGTTCACAGCGGGTTTAATCCCATTGGACTTTGCTTTAGTTTGGGAAAGTTTGCTGATGCGATCGCCCGGATTTTCGGGAATGCTATAGGCTGTGGGAATGACGGTTGGTTTCGTCACTGCTGCCTGAATTAATTGAGCCGTATGTTCCGAAGGATCGATGGTCGATTGGGGCTTACTGTCAAGATGAATGTTCTGTTGCTTTGATTCAGAACTTGTTAGGCGATCTAGCGATTCTGACGCGAACTGTATCCCTTGATAAAACTGCTCAATGGGTCGATGCAGGGGGGTGAATCGCATGGATCGCACCATTTTTCGATACGGTTCTAACTGATCTGTCACAATATCCCCCGATTAATTTGGATAAACATCGCATTCTGAAAACGATTCTGAGCAAGCTTGGGTTGTTTTTAAACCCATAAATGGTAGTCAAAAAGCCTACACAATAAGGATTGTAAGCAATTTTGACAATTTACGAACTCTAGATTTTGAGTCCCATCCTCAGTGAATCCGTTAACCTAGATTGAACTGAGAATGGTGGGTATTGAGCCTGATTGCTGATGACGATTGGTCATGGCTTGAGGTTTTGCTCAGACCCTTTTTCCTAGTCATTCCCCTTGATGATGATTTTATAGACAATTAAATCAACGCTCAAAAATGCGGAATTGAGAATAACTGAAAAAGAGTCTTAAGGCTTTTGCTAGGTTGGAATGGGTCGCGATTGACCTAAATTTGCAACTAGCTCTCATCAAGTGATTAGCTGGCTTTCGGAGGAAAGAGAGGACTCTACCTCGGCGACCATTCTCGACAAGGATTCTTTCTAGAATACAACGCCATTTGTAATAGATGAAACCCTTGATGCGTTTCTTAACAGCCCCTTTTGCCGTGAGAGTAGCTCCCTAGGGGTCTTCTCGTCGATCCCGAATTCCTGGTAAACTGCGATTATGGATGATGACGACTTCTCAGCACTTAACCTAGACGCAGAATTCGATAGCCCTCTGGACGACCTAGAGCCGGTTGATGCTCAACCTGAAGAAGAAAAGCCCGATCCAGAGGTAATGCTGCTCTTGCTGCAAAGTTTAGATAACCAGCAGCGGATGCTAGCTGCCCGCGCTTTTTGCGAAATCCAAGAGGCGCGGGCGATTCCCCATCTCATCGGCTTGCTGACCGATGTCTGTCCCCTCATTCGGGTTAGTGCAGCCTATGCTTTGGGTCGCAACCCTAGTCCAGATGCCGTAGAATCCTTGATCGCGCAGCTTAACCGCGACTGGAATGGCTACGTCCGAAAAGGCGTCGTTTGGGCATTGGGGAACTGTCGCGATCGCCGTTCCTTGCAACCCCTCTTAAATGCCCTAAAAACCGATATTTCCGCCGTTAGACTCTGGGCAGCCAGTTCCTTAGCCCAAATGTCTGCGGTCAGTTACGAAGCCATCATCGCCGCCATTCCCCCCCTCATTGAAGCGATGCGCCAAGATCCCATCTCTGCGGTGCGGAGTAACTGCGCGTGGTCATTAGGACAACTCAGCCGCGAACTCCCTTCAAACGTCGTTTACGCCACCGCTGTTGACGCTTTAATTGAAACCTTCGCCGAAGATGAAGACCTAGGCGTCCGCGAAGATGCCAAAGCCTCTCTTCTCAAAGTCGGCGATCCGCGCGCCCTCCAAGTCATTGAGGAGTTAGAACAAGAGGGATGGTTCTAACTCCAGTGCTGAGTAGAAAGTGCTGAGTGCTGAGTAGGTTTCTGAGTGCTGAGTAGAAAGTGCTGAGTGCTGAGTGGGTTTCTGAGTTCTGAGTAGAAAGTGCTGTTGCGCTAGCTTCTGCGAAGCAGTCTGCTGAGTCTGAAGTTTCCCCCCATCTCCCCACCTCCCCATCTCCCCACCTCCCCATCCTCCACTCCCCGGCCTATAATGCCGAGATAACGCTCTCGTATATAGTGCTGTGATTGCAATTTATCCTGGTAGCTTCGATCCGATTACCTTGGGGCATCTCGATATTATCCAACGCTCGTGTCGCCTGTTTGAACAGGTGATCGTTGTGGTGATGCGAAACCCCAGTAAGTCGCCTTTGTTTACGGTGTCGGAACGCGTCCAGCAAATTCGCACTTCCACTCGACATCTGCCCAATTTGCAAGTAGACAGCTATGATGGTTTGACGGTGGAGTATGCGCGATCGCGGCAAGCTCAAGTATTGCTCCGAGGTTTGCGAGTCTTATCCGACTTTGAAAAAGAGCTACAAATGGCTCATACCAACAAAACCCTCTCCGAGGAAATTGAGACGGTTTTCTTGGCAACCTCCAACGAGTACAGCTTTTTGAGCAGTAGCCTAGTCAAGGAGATTGCCAAGTTTGGTGGTTCCGTCGATCATCTTGTTCCCAAACATGTTGCTGAAGAAATCTACCGATGTTACGCCAAGACCCCTCCCGCAACGACCCAGAATCCGACGGACAGAACGATCCCGCTGAAGCCTCCCTTAGCGGAGTCTCAGAACGCGATCCAGCTAGAGTCGGAGATTTCGATGTTCAAGGAGAACTCGAACGACTCAAGGAGATGATTGCCTATGGCAGTTTGAGGATTCCCTTTACCCGCTATACCCTGGTTGAGGAAGACCCCCTGCTCGATCAAATTGAACTGGTACAGTTTAATTTACCCAAAGCGTTTGACCAAGCCGTGCAGGTGGTCGAACAACGCGATGAAATTATCCTTGCTGCCAAAGAATATGCTCAAGAGTTAATTTTAGCGGCCGAGCAGCAAGCGGCAGATATTCTCGATGAAATGACGCTAGTTCAGCAAGCGAAACTGGAAGCCCAACAAATTCGCCATCGCGTTCAACAGGAGTGCGACGCAGCAAAAGCCAGTACCCTAGCTGAGATCGAACGCATTCAAGAGATGGCCCAGCAAGAACTTGAAGATATGCGACGGGCCGCCATTCAAGAGTGCGAGGCAATGCAACAAGAGGCCGATGACTACGCCGATGGGGTCTTGCGCGAAATGGAAGACCGTCTAACGGAGATGTTACGGGTGATCCGCAACGGTCGCCAGCAACTCTATACTGAAGAGATTCCGGCTGCAAATCCCAAACCCACAAACCGTAAAGGGTCTGAGGGAAATAGAAGATAAGAATAGGAAAGACCTAAAGCCAGTTTTTAGGTCTTATCCTTGTTTCAATTTGAGTATTGACAAATCAATTTTTGTTGGCTATAACATTGCTCAAAGAGGAATATCAAAAACTTTGGTGTTCGTCTCATAGGTATTTTCTCCGTTTCTCAGGTCAGTGTATGTTCAGTTTTCTGGTCTAGCACTTGTCTGAATTAGGAGTTTCATCTTTCAGCTAATTGCTAGTTCAGTTCATTGAAGATGCACTGGTTTGAGGGATGGAGAATGTGCGCTTGAGACGATTACTTAAGAAAAACTGAGGGAGTTGCGCTTTTTTGAGCGTAGTTTCTAAGCATATCTGATATTCCTCGTTAAAAAATTAAAAGCAGAGGAAATCTGTTTATGAATAAAAAACAGAAAATTCAGAGAAAAGCCCAGCTTATTCTCGAATATGGCTCATGCTGCTGGTGGTGTGGGTGTAATTTGCCCCCAGAAAAACTAACACTCGATCACCTGAAACCAAGCAGCAGGGGAGGTACCAATAGTCTAGAAAATCTAAGACTAGCTTGTTCTCCTTGCAATAGTTCGCGTGGTAATAGTCTTTTTCCACCTAAACACAGGCAGATCCTTTTAAGTAATTTAGGCAATACAGTCAGTCAAGATCAACATGCATCAACTTTTGGTATTTAACGATG
>JAAHGE010000499.1 GCA_010672635.1 Desertifilum sp. SIO1I2
TCTTCTTCCGCACAGATTAGATCCCTCAATCTCCAACGAGTGCTAGGCTTCAGAATATACAAAAAATCTACATCACTATTAGCCGCAAAATCATCCCGTAAAATCGAACCAAATACGGCTAATTCTGCAATTTCCCATCGCTGACAAAAGGCTTGTATTGCATCGACTGGGAGTGCGATCGCTAATTTTAGTTCTGCTTCTTCTAGTTTGATCATCGCTTACTACCTTTTTCCTGACTCATATAAACCTTGTAGCATTTCACGGGTGCGATCGCCCAATTTACTCAAGTCCTTAAAAATCTGTACAGTTATTAAACTTGAACTGGCTTCAACTCTATGTTGATTGTTTTCTTACCATTTCCCGATCTTTTTGTAAAGAGTGGAATTGTAGAGCAATCCCAAACAAAACAAACTTAATGAATTTATAAGATAGACCTTACATGTAATTGAATCTCCCTCATTAAAATTGCTAGACCTTTAGCTGATTTTCATTGGTTTTTGGCGTATAATACTCGCCCTGTTCGTCTACTTTAACGCGCAATAAAGACTCTTCTCCGGTAATTAGACGCGCCCCACTCTTGCGGGTGAAATATTTCCACGCCCATTGGATCATTACCACTAACTTATTGTCAAATTCAATTAAGAAATAGATATGGGCAAACACCCAAATAAACCAGGCTAAAAATCCAGTAAAGCGAATAAAACCCAAATCGACAACGGCGGCGTGTTTGCCAATTACGGCTAAACTCCCATAGTCGGTATAGTGAAAAGAGGGTAAAGTCTCTCCTTTGAGGCGCTTTTTAATGAATTTGGCGACATAATCCCCTTCTTGCATAGCAACGGGAGCAACGCCCGGTAAGGGTTTATCATCTTGATGAGCGAAATGAGCCAGATCGCCAATTACAAAGATATTTGGGTATCCGGGAATGCTTAAGTCGGGTTCAACCATGACTCGCCCCACGCGATCGCGCTCAACACCCGTCTGTTGGTGTAAAATTTCTCCCATAGAGGATGCTTTGACCCCGGCTGCCCAAAGTATCGTTTTTGCGGCTACTTCCTGGGTGCGATCGCCTAAACGATAGGTGACGCGATCGCTTTCAATCTTCGTCACCATTGCTTTGGTGAGAATTTCTACCCCTAAATCTGCTAGCGCCTGCTGTGCATTTGCAGATAACTCCTCAGCGTAAGGCGGTAAAACGCGATCCATCCCTTCTAACAGTAGAATTCGGGTGGCGCGAGTATCAATGTTGCGAAAGTCATGCTTGAGGATGCTAAAGGCAAGTTCGGCGATCGCTCCGGCTAATTCTACCCCAGTCGGCCCGCCTCCCACAATCACAAACGTCAGCCACGCCTTTTGTTTTTCAGAATCGGTTTCTTTCTCCGCCGCCTCAAACGCCATAAAGATTCGACGACGCATTTCCAACGCATCCTCCACCGTTTTTAAACCGGGTGCAAGGTTGCGCCATTGTTCGTTCCCAAAATAATGATGGCTAACCCCTGTTGCCACAATCAGCGTATCGTAGGGAATGGTTTGACTTTGCAATACCACTTGCTGCGCTTGCGGATCGAGGGCAACTGCTTCGTCGAGCAAGACAGTAATATTTTTATACGGGCTAAGAATTCCCCGCAACGGTGAAGAAATATCCGCAGGTGAGACGCTACCTGTTGCCACTTGGTATAGTAGCGGCTGAAACAGGTGAAAGTTGCGCTTATCGATTAATGTAACTTGAACTTGGGCTTTTCCAAGGGCTTTCGCTGCATACAGTCCACCAAAGCCGCCCCCAATAATAACGACACGATGAGAAGATTGCTGGTTCACGCTGATTAACCCTTCCTGTGCTATTCCCCCTCAAAAGGGTGAGTTTAATCCGATTTTAGAAATTACTTCGCAAATCTTAAAGCATCTTTGTGAGGAATTGCTGGCAACAGAGGCGCGATCGCATTCAGAAAGTCAGTAGCAAATATCACAACTTAAAACTGCTGGGATTACTCTATAAAACTTAGATTGTCAATCTTTTAAGTACGTAACAATACATTAAAATCTTCCCATTGCATCTATCTACGGGTATAGAATTTTGAACGCAAGACCCGATTTTACGTGTTAAACGGGCATTACACACTCCTCTACCTAAGTTTTCCCGTAATACTTAGGCACTCTGTCTCCATCTATTTTCAGAACTCAAACCCGGAATCCTATCCTCTAAAAGGGTGTATCTTATGGCAAATCTTACTGGAACCGAGAGTAGCGATTTACTCAACGGTACGATTGAAAGCGATCGAATTTCAGCATTAGCTGGGAACGATACAATTTTTGGTTTTGAAGGCGACGACTGGCTTTCTGGCAACTTAGGCGACGATGCGATCTACGCAAATCAAGGCAACGACACAGCCTACGGGGGTCGTGGCAAAGATAGTCTGTACGGTGGGCGGGGAAATGACCTACTTTCAGGAAATCTAGACGACGATTACATCAACGGTAACGCTGACGACGATACGATCTACGGGGGTAAAGGCAACGATACGGTTCGCGGAGGTAAAGGCAACGATCGCATTTTTGGCGATTCGCAAAGCGATCCCTTCGGGAATCGCGGTAACGATATCCTCTTTGGTGATTTAGGCTCAAATACCCTGACTGGAGGGGAAGGAAACGATACCTTTGTTTTGGGTAGCAGTGGAGATGTCTTGACCGATTTTACCTCTGGTGAAGACCGGATCGGGCTCAACGGTTTAAGCTTTAGCGACCTCAACATTAGCCAAGGGACAGGCGAAAACGCCAATAACACTGTTATTGCTAATCGCCTAACGGGTGCAGTCCTCGCCACTCTTCAAGGCATCACCGCCAGTTCTCTGAGTGCAAATAACTTTACTGCGCTCGGTTCGCCTTCCTCCTCCCCGAACCCAACCCCCAATCCTCCGGTTCGTCCTCCTATTTCCAGCCCAACGCCAACTCCCTCTTTTGGAGATCCGGGTGGAACTTTAGCGACGGCGGCTGATTTGAACAACTTGAGTGGAATGCGATCGCTTCAACAACGAGTTGATGACACCGATCCGATCGACATCTACAAATTCAACTTAACCACTCCCAGTAGCTTCAATTTAACTTTGGATGGTCTAAGCGCTGATGCAGATATCAGCCTTGTCAAAGATCTCAATAACAACGGTGAAATTGAAGCGGAGGAAATTCTCTTTGTTTCTGATGAATCTGGAATAACACCAGAAGCCAGAAGCAACTATCTCTTAGCTGATGGCACCTACTATGTTGTCGTCGAACAATACGAAGGCAATACCGACTACAACCTTACTCTTAATGCAACCCCCTTTGATAGTAGCCAAGATGGGGGTGGTAACTCCCTTGCAACCGCCACTGACTTAGGCGAGTTAGTTGACGAAATTAATGTTAATGACTTTGTAAGTAATAGCGATCCAGACGACTACTATCGATTTAGCCTTTCACAGGAAACAGGCTTTGCTATGTTCCTCAGCGGACTGACTGCGGATGCTGATGTCGAACTGATTCAAGACAAAAACAACAATGGTGTGGTTGATGACGGTGAAGTTATCGGTCGTTCTGAGGAAGCCGGAGTTGATCCAGAATATGTTGACGTTGCTCGGTTAGCTCCAGACACCTACTATGTCAGGGTGTTGGAGTTTGATGGAGATACTCCTTATCAGTTAGATTTACTAGCATCCCGCGATAGCGGCGTGGATGCAGAAGTCTTTACCACCATTGATGCAAATCAAACGATTCAAGAAAACTTGGAAAGTTCCGACCAAGCTAACCCTTCTCGCATTGATAGCCGCAAAGACGATTATCACCTAACCAATGTAGTTGCAGGTCAAACCGTTACCGTTAACCTCAACTCTTCTGAGTTTGATACCTATTTGCAACTGGTAAATGCCTTTACAGGTGAAGTTATCGCAGAAAATGACGATGTTGATAGTAGTACAGACTCTTCGCTCTCCTTTGTGGTACAGCCGAATACAGACTATCTGGTTCGAGTGACGAGTTTTGACCCGCAAGATACTGGTCGCGGACAATATACCGTTAGCACGCAAACCTCTAGCCCAATTGCTGGCACAATTGCAGCGAATAACACTGCGGCAAATGAAGTGGTGAATGGCGAACTGAGTGCGACGGATTTGAGAGATCCGGCTGACAACACGCGCTATAAGGATACTTATCAGCTTACGAATGTAACTGCGG
>JAAHGE010000005.1 GCA_010672635.1 Desertifilum sp. SIO1I2
CTCAATAGCGCGATCGAGACTTGTTCGCCCGTGGAGAGCAACATATCCATTTCTCGACGGCTAGGGTTAGCTGAGATTTGTTTGGCCAATGCCACTAAACCATCAGTGGTTTTCCCCATCGCCGAAACCACCACCACCACTGAATTACCCGCTTGAACTGTGCTAAAAACCCGTTGAGCAACCGCTTGGATGCGTTCTGCCGAACCAACTGAAGTACCGCCAAATTTTTGGACTACTAGCGCCATATCTTGTACCGCCCTGCCTCTGGAAGATTGTTTGAGTGATTGAACCCAAAGGCAAATAATCAATGAACTTAATTAACTTATCAGACCATTAAAGCCTCAAACCGCTTAAGTTTAGAATCTTTCTTCACTGAAGTCAGAAAAATTTAACTTGGAGCCGCTAGCCTGCCACAAGCTGGAAGACTGCACTATAATAGAAATATCGCAAGGGGCTGTAATGGCTTCGACGTGCTAGTGAAAGCTGCACTGTGATACAGGTCGAGAGTGAGTCTCCTCTCGTAAATCCAAGGCTCAAAAAAAAGTAACTGCGAACAACATCGTTCCTTTCGCTCGTAAGGCTGCTCCTGTAGCTGCTTAATAACCTCTTATAGGTTCGAGCGTCTGTAGTCTGACTCCGTTAAGGATTACGGACCAACCCCAACGGATGCGCTAGTTAGATGCCTCTGGTCATCTGCCTAGCTAAGACCTTACCAGAGCATCCCATCGTCCGGGATAATGGACGATCCCCGCTCTGAGGGTTAAAAGAGCTAAACCTGTGAACGAACGGGAAGTCAATAACTGGTGCGGACGGCAGTTCGATTCTGCCCAGCTCCATTCCTTCAAAAGAGTTGCCTAGAGTGCAGCTCTTTTGTGTTTTGAGGGGGGACTCAGCACGATAAAATTGGGTAAATGCAAGCGCCCTCGACTATGGCTATTTCTAAAACAGAAGCGAAACATCTGCTAGAACGACTAATTTTTGATAGCGATCGCCCTCAAGACTGGGTTCAGGATGTTTGGGGACTTAGCCCCACTGTGGGAGAAAGTGCAGCCAAGTTGTTAGAAGTGTTTGAAGCGCTGATCGAGTGCTGTTCGGAAGAACAGTTAGAGAATTTGGTACAAGCGTATTATCAAGAACGCTTCTAGGACGCCGAGTTAGCGAGACTAAATTTATGGAAGTTAAAAATGTGTTGGGAGAGAAACTAGAAAGTTGCTGTACCTCTCCCCTGACCGGCTATCACCGAGATGGTTACTGCCGCACCGGAACGCATGATTTTGGAATGCACATCATTTGCGCCCAAGTTACCTCAGAGTTTTTAGACTATACCCGATCTCAGGGTAACGATCTGTCTACACCCATTCTAGGATTTAATTTTCCAGGTCTCAAACCGGGCGATCGCTGGTGTTTATGTGCTTCGCGCTGGAAAGAAGCCTTGGATGCTGGAGTCGCACCTCCTGTCATTCTTTCTGCTACCCATATGGCAGCTTTAGAATACGTTTCTTTGAGCGAGTTGAAGCAACATGCTCTAGAAGCCTAGGCGCGATCGCCCTTTTCCCCTAGCGCTTCTGTTTGAGTAACCGAGAGACTTCAGCGTGCATCAACGCCACATCCGGTTCGCGTTGAATAGCTTGGTAATACCGCTGTTCTGGTATTGTCCCTTCTTCAGCAGGACGAAGTAGAGTCTGTGCTTCGTCTAATAGTTCGTTAACTCTGGCTAAAGTAACGGGTTCTTTGGCGCTTAACGCTTCATCAATCTCCACAATAAACTGAGAGATAGGACGCAGCCAGCTAAACCACTCGTCCTCTAGAACCAGTTTAAAGAACTCCCCATGCGAGCGAATGCTACCGTAATTTTGTTCGTAGACTGCTTTTTCTGAATGAAGCAATATCTTGTGAAGCCGAAGCAACAAGCCTCGTAACTCCCGCAGGCGTTGAAAAGGAACATCAAGAGAGGAAACCATCGAAGACATTCAACAAAACCGCAACAACCACTCTCTTTATCTTGTCACATTCGCCTGGGTGGGGTGGGCGAAAAGGTACTTTTTGGGCCATTCACCCGGTTCCCTCGAAAGAAACCGGGTAGACGCACCTTACGCTTTGAACTTCTCGACGATCCGTTGCATCGCTTCGACGACATTCTCGCGGCTGTTAAAGGCAGAAATGCGGAAATAGCCTTCTCCCGCCGCGCCAAAACCCGATCCTGGGGTTCCCACCACGTTACAGGTTTGCAGCAGCTTGTCGAAAAAGTCCCAACTGCTTAAACCATTCGGTGTTTTCACCCAAACGTAGGGTGCATTGACTCCACCATAGACGGAAATTCCCGCCGCCGTTAGTTGTTCGCGGATAATTTTGGCATTTTCCAAGTAGAAACTCACTAAGGCTTGTGTTTGGGCTTGTCCTTCCTCGGAGTAAACGGCTTCAGCGCCCCGTTGCACAATGTAAGACACCCCATTAAATTTAGTAGACTGGCGGCGGTTCCAGAGTTTCCAAATTTCGACATCCGATCCATCAGACGCCTTAGCCGTTAGCGTTTTGGGAACTACGGTTAAGGCGCAACGGGTTCCGGTAAAGCCAGCATTTTTGGAGAAAGAACGAAATTCAATCGCACAGTCTCGCGCCCCTTCGACTTCGTAGATAGAATGAGGCAAACTCGGATCGGTGATGAAGGCTTCGTAAGCGGCATCAAAAAAGATAATGGAGTGGTTCGCTTTGGCGTAGTCTACCCAAGCTTTTAGGTATTCTTTGGTTGCAGTTGCGCCTGTGGGGTTGTTGGGGAAGCACAGGTAAATGAGATCCACTTTTTGGGAAGGGATCTCTGCGGTAAAGTTATTGTCTGCGGTAATGGGGAGGTAAACTAAGCCTTCAAACTCGCCGCGATCGTTGGCGGGACCGGTATGGCCTGCCATGACGTTGGTATCTACGTAAACGGGGTATACGGGGTCTGTGACGGCGATGGTGTTATTTTTGCCAAAGATGTCGAGAATATTCCCCGTGTCGCACTTGGAACCGTCGGAGATAAAGATTTCTGAGGCGTCAATGTCGCAGCCTCGCGCTTGAAAGTCGTGTTTGGCAATTTTTTCACGCAACCATGCATAACCCTGTTCGGGGCCGTAGCCTTTGAAGCTAGCGCGATCGCCCATTTCTTCAACTGCTTTAATCATGGCGCTACGGCACGCTTCTGGCAAGGGTTCGGTTACGTCACCAATGCCTAAGCGAATAATTTTGGCATTAGGGTTCGCTTCCGCAAAGGCGTTGACTCGCCGTGCAATTTCCGGAAACAGATAACCCGCTTTCAGTTTCAGATAGTTGTCGTTGATGGTTGCCATTGTCAATCAATCAAATTACATAACACCGCACAGGTTATTCTCCCATTGGAGTATGCCCTACAGGTTAACTGAGTTGCGCGATCTGGAAACCCCCCTTCTCGCTTCATCTAACCCCAAGTAGCCCTAACTGGGTTGTGGCTGAGTACAAATTCTCGCTGACTATACATAGTCAATCCATAGTCAAAAAATCATAGTCATAGTCAAAATCCCTCAATCTTGACGGCATAACAAAAGTCCCAGCAGGGAATAAAAGCCAGACCCACTGGGACTTTGGGAGTATGGGTAACCAGGGACTCGAACCCTGAACCAAAAGATTAAGAGTCTTCTGCTCTACCATTGAGCTAGTCACCCATAGGGAATTGTTATTCTAGCGCATTTTGGGGGTAGGGTTCAAGCTTTGCGATATCGGCTTGGCTAGCGACAATCTCTAAATCTTGGTAGTCTTTGCAGGTGAGCGGACTTAAATGCAAGACAGTATCGGGAAAGTTTAAGCCCTTGTCTGCATGGAGTTTTGCACCTTTGGGGGGAACTTGGGTGACAGCCAGCAGAATTCCGCGTTGGTTGTGGAGTAAGGGAACTTGCGTGGCGATCGCACTCGTGCCAATTTTCCCATCATCAATCCACACTTTGGCCCCGACTTGCAGTTGATCGAGAATTTCTGGGATGCTGCAAGTGGTTTGAAACCCGTCAAAACTGCAAGGGTCTAAGGGGAAAGCATTCGGCGATCGCTCTCAAAAAAAGCATTGGGATCGATCGCACAACGACAAGGTTGCTTGACCCTCTCTGGCGACCATGTGCTGAGTCGATCGGCACTCATGACGAAGCACTCTTTTCCCCAAGGCGGCGTTGCAATTGCTTGAGAGATTGATAAATTTCAGGGAGGCGGCTGTAAATCGCAGCGACTTTGAGAAAGTGCTTATGGGGCATAGCGGGAATACCTGAGACAATTTCCCCAGGTTCTACATCGTGGTGAATTCCGGCTTTGGCAGAGGCGATCGCACCATCTCCGATTTTCGCTTGGTTAGAAATTCCTGATTGTCCGGCAAGGATGACATTGTTACCTAATTTTACGCCGCCTGCCATGCCTGCTTGTCCGGCGATCGCGCAATTCGATCCAATCTGACAGCCGTGTCCAATTTGCACGAGGTTATCAATCTTAGTATTGCGCCCAATTCGGGTTTCGCCAACGGCGGGGCGATCGATGGCGGTGTTACAACCGACTTCTACCCCATCTTCTAGAACGGTATACCCTGATTGCTCCATTTTGTACCAGCCTTGGGGGGTAGGGACAAAGCCAAAGCCTTCGGAACCGATGACTGCGCCGCTATGGATGACGCAATCTGCCCCAATTTGCGATCGCTCGTGGATTGTACAATTGGCGTGTAAGGTAGTGCGATCGCCAATCCGCGCATCTGGGTAAATCACCACATTGGGATGGATGCAGACTTCGTTGCCAATTTTTACCCCAGCTTGAACTACAGCATGGGCCCCAATATAAACGTTTTCGCCAATTTCAGCAGCAGGATCGATCGCTGCGGTGGGGTGAATTTGGCCCAAAGGGCGGTAGGGTTGATAGAAGAGGGCGATCGCTTTAGCAAAGACTAAACGAGGTTCGGATGCGGCGATCCAAGCAATCCCTCGCTGGCTCACTTCTGCTTGTAACTGCGGCGGAATAATTAAGGCTGTTGCAGCAGTTTGGGCAATTTTGCTGGCAAATTTTGCTCCCTCAATAAAACTTAATGAATGAGGCGTTGCCGCATCAATTGGAGAAACGCCCTGAATATCGGGATCGAGATCCGGGAGACTATTTTGAGTGGCTAAATCTCCCAATTTGTCAACTATTTCGCTAAACTTCATGGAATAACTTGGCGTCTAAGAATACAGAGTAGAGAGGTGGAATTGCCTGATTTGTTCCAAATACTGAGATCTGGATCTCTTCAGTGTGGATGTTTGCTGTTCTGTTTGGACATCATACCGCCAATTTTGCTAGGTTTGATGCCGCCTTGAGCCAGCTATGGGTCGATCTTTGTTTAGACAACCAGAGCCGACTAATCCGGATGTAAGTCGTTAAGATAAGGTTATCCTCAAAGACTCTAAATTTTTAATACTTAATTGTCTTAAGCAAATATAGGAGAATCGAGTTTTTTAGATAAGTTAAGCTAATTTTAGAAATCGTGATTTTCTAGGGAGAGAGAATAACGAACCCCCGAAAACTACAAGAGTTTAGGCTAAAATACAGGTTATAAAAATGATTTAAAAAAAGCTGATTTACATAAAGCCTGTGGCGAACTTACTGAATGATACTTTGGCGATCGCCTTAGAGCGACAAGGCCGGTTATTGCAATTGCTGCATCAGGTCACAAAACTGGACTTAACGATCTACGAACGGTTTGGTGAAACGCCAGAAACCCTAAACACCCTGTCTCAATTGCAAAATGCGCGAGAACGACTCACAGACTTTTACTCGCGTTTAAGCAACTTGTTATGGCGGGTTTGCGAGGCTCAACCCTCAGCCGCTTCAGATTTGCTAAACTGCTTAGATCAATCGCTAGAAGAAGCCCTCGCTACGGCGGATGCGATTGAGGCTAGCCTGAGAGAAACGAAGCAAGACTGGAACATTTAAATGAATTCTCAACCCCAACTCCCCTCGCCTGAAATTCTTCAGAAAACTGTTGACAACTGGCAGGTTATATGTGTTCGACTGGATAGCGCGATCGCACTTCTGGATCGGGCCCATGAAATGATTGAAACTCACATTTTAAGCAACCCGATCGCCGCCTATCGCCTGCGAGGACACCGTGCTTCCGCCTCTAGACGGTTATTAGATGACTAGAGAAGAGGATGGGGGAAGTGAGTTCCGAGTTCTGAGTTCCGAGTGAAAAGAGGGTGGGGGGGTGGGGAGATGGGGAGATGGGGGGAAGGAGATGGAAATTGAGAGGTGTTAGCCTTTGTTTTTCAACTCCTTTGCAAAAACGCAGCGCATTCTACGTGGGAGGTTTGAGGGAAGAAATCCGCAGGCTGAACCCTTGTGAGTTGATAATTGCCATTGTGACAAAGCATCTTTAAATCGCGGGCCAGGGTAGAGGGTTTGCAACTGATGTAAACGATCCGTTGGGGTTGAATTTGGAGTAGCGTCTCTAGAACCGCGCGATCGCACCCTTGACGCGGCGGATCGAGCAGTACAATATCCGGTTGAACCTCTAATTGGGGTAACAGCGATTCCACAGAACCCGCATAAAAGCGCGTATTGCTAATCTGATTTAATTGGGCATTACTTTCTGCTTGTTGTACCGCCTCCGGCTGCACTTCAATTCCCACCACCTGCTGGAGATAACGCGCTAGCGGTAACGTAAACGTCCCAATGCCACAATAGGCATCCACTAACACCTCATCGCCCTGCAAGCGCAATTCCTGTAAAACTTCCTGCAATAGCGCCTCAGCCGTTTCTGTATTCACCTGAAAGAAAGTATCGGCCCTCAGTTGAAACTGCAACCCGGCAAATTCTTCTGTTAAATATTCTCTCCCCGCAATACAGCGCGTTTGGCTGCCAAAAATTGCGTTAGTCCGCTGCGGGTTAAAATTCAGCAAGACTCCGACCAAACCGGGATAGCGTTCTAACCAGGTTTGCGCTTGTTCTTCCACTCCGGGTAAATTCCCTTGAGTCACCACCAGGGTTAACAGCATCTCTCCGGTTCGCCTACCAATTCTTAACCCCAGATGGCGGAGTTCCCCTTGGTGATGCTGTTCTTGGTAAATAGGCCAACCCCGTTGTTGAATATCGCGCTTAATTTCGGCTAGCAGGGGGTTGAGGCGTTCATCTTGTACGGGACATTGGTTGAGGTTAACTAGCTTGTGGCTGCCTTTTTGGTAATATCCCGTCTGGACTTGTTGGGTAGCAGACAGCCCAAACGGGTAGGTGGCTTTATTGCGATACTTCAGGGGTTGATGGACGCTTAACACCTCATCTACAGGCGGGTTAGTGATGCCGCCAATGCGTTCTAAGGCTTGGATCGCTAAATTGCGCTTAATCTCTAGCTGCTGCCCATAATCAATATGCTGCCACTGACATCCCCCGCATTTATCGGCAACAATACAACCGGGACGAATGCGGTGAGGGGAGGGTTCTAGGAGTTCGTGGAGTTTGCCTTTGGCGAATTGACGCTTGACTTGGACTAAACGGACTAAAGCGCGATCGCCATTAACAGTATCCGGAACAAATACCACCCGTCCCTCAACTCGTCCAACTCCCTCCCCAGTATCGCTAACATCCGCTATCTGAACTTCGACCAATTCGCCTTGCTTCCACAGTTGATTTGATTGCGAATTGTAAACTTTTTCGCTTGGTAAACTCATACTTTCTCCTAATTCCCGCGCCCCCTAAGTTGCGCCCAATTCCCTGTTATGGTGTGACCCAGACTCGGTTAAACTACAAAGTGATATCCTGACATACTTCTAATAATCATGAGCGTAATTAGCCAAGTCATTCTCCAAGCAGACGACGAACTGCGTTACCCCAGTTCTGGCGAACTCAAAAATATGGAATTCTTTTTCAAAACCGGGGAACAGCGCACTCGCATCGCCTCTACTCTGGCAGAAAATGAAAAAAAGATTGTTGAAGAAGCCAGCAGACGGTTGTGGCAAAAGCGGCCTGACTTTATTGCCCCCGGCGGTAATGCCTACGGACAGCGCGAACGGGCTTTGTGCTTGCGCGACTACGGCTGGTATCTGCGGTTGATCACCTACGGCGTTCTGGCTGGCGATAAGGAACCGATTGAAAAAATCGGGCTAATCGGCGTCCGCGAAATGTACAATTCTCTAGGCGTTCCGGTCGCAGGGATGGTTGAAGCCATTCGGTGTTTAAAAAATGCTTCTCTGTCGCTGCTTACGTCTGAAGATGCCAGCGAAGCCGCCCCTTACTTTGATTTCATTATCCAAGCGATGTCTTAGTGGGTGCAGTTTCAGCCAACGGCGATTCTGCGAGCGCTCATTCTAGCTTAATGCTTCCTCACCCTTTGGTGGAGCCTCCTGATAAAGTGAGTTCAGGACTCTGACAAAGGGTGGGGAAGTTTGTTTTGGGGGGTTAGGAGATGACACGGATCGGTAAGGTTGTTAAATCAAATTCTCACTGCGATTATGTCGTGCAACTTGATGATGCGATGGAGGTGGTGCAGCCGCCGCAACCGGAGGATTATGGGTTTGGGTGTTTTGTCAAGCTAGAAGAACCCCACGGACGCCACTGGGCGGTTGGGTTAATTTATAATTCGCAGTTACTCAATCCGTTGTTTCTCAATAGCGGGCCGCGTTTATCCGCCGAACCCGATCCGATGTTTACCCCAGATTTGATTAATGAGACGCGGGTTCTGCTGGGGACGGTGTTAATTGGGACGTTGGAACAGCAGGGCGATCGCACTTACGGATGTCATGGAATCCCGATAATTGTCGTTCCTGTGAATACGCCTGTCTATCGCATGACTTCCCAAGAGGTTCATCGCTTTCACCTCAACCGAGACAATAACCCGCAGTTTCAGTATTACGCCCATTTGATGAAAAGTGGCGGTCAGTTTGCCCCGCAATTGATGCAGCAGGTTTTGACTGAATTGATTCATGGCAATTTGTTTAAAGCGGCCGATCGCAAAGCTTTAGAAATTTTGTGTAAAGAAGTCTCTTGGAAAAACACAATGGGGGCCATGCGCTAGATTGTCCTCCGTATTTACATGTATCCAAGACAACTCGCGATCGCGGATGGCATCGATCTCAGTCCGTGCGATCGCGAGTTCTGATATTTATACAACCTTCATAAAAATAACCGTATATTTACGATAACTTTATCGTATCATTCCCCAAAATCGCGAACAATTCTAAGTATTATCACTGGAATGCTGTTTTATTTGCCGTCACCTAGCAGTACCAGTAAAGAGTGTGTTGTTCTGCTTGTTGAGCCTCTATCAAGGTTAGATCAAACCTTGGGTAGCGTCTGAGCTAGAGATTACATTTGCTACCCATAGAAGCCTTCTAAATCAGGAGGCTAGATCGGTGCTGTCAATTTTTTTACTCGTCATTTGAGTCACCATGAATACTCAATCTTTCGCCCCAGCTTCAGCCCCTGTTGCGTGTCTAAAATCACCTCAAGAGCTAATTGTGATTGACTCGCGAGTTGCGGGTATTCAACATCTAAGACTAGAGCGACTTTCCTCTCAGTTTACCTGGGTTATTTTAGATACTGAGCAAGATAGTATTTTTGCCATTAGTCGCTTGCTTCAGACTTATAAAAATATCTCTGCAATTCACCTAATTGCTCACGGCGAACCGGGCTGTGTGCATTTAGGTAAAAACCCACTAACCCCAGAAAGCATTAAATATTACGCTCATCAAATCCAAAATTGGCAGCAATTTCTTCACGCCCAAGCAGATATTTTAATTTACGGCTGTTGCGTGGCTGCCCAAGAATTAGGTCTATCCCTACTCCGCACCCTCCATCAGTTAACCGGGGCTAACATTGCCGCATCTTCCACCCCGATTGGTCATCAAGACTTAGGTGGAAACTGGGATCTCGACGTGCAACTGGGGTTCATTCAAACTTCATTAGCTATCTCTGTAGTTTTAGGGATAATTTCTGCTGCGATCTGCGGAACTTTTACACAGGTTCCTGACGCATTAAATGTCCAACCATGATAAGGGCAACTTAGGTTTCCTTCGATAACTTTACCTTTTGATAATTGGGCAGAACGATGACAGCATCGATCGGCGACAGCCGCAGGTTTGCCTGTTGCATCTAACCAAAGTGCTATTTTTTGCCCTAGGAGAGTGAAGGATCGAGGAGCTATTTTTAAATCTTCAAGTGCAACAACGGGATACCAAAACCGCTTCAGAACGGGCTGTTTTGTAACTAGCATTAGGGAATCGATATTTTTTCGCTGAATATCTCATAGTAACGAGAAAATCACCTCAGAAAAAGTATCTTAAAACACAGCCCAATTCATTATTCTTTTTAAGACCTAAAGACGATTAATCCTGAATTGGATTCGCGAATAATTGGGCAACTTGCTGTAAATCTACATTGCCCCCACTAATAATAACGCCAATTCGAGATTGAGGCGCTTTGACAACTCCTTCTAATAAAGCAGCGGCGGCTAGGGTTCCTGTAGGTTCAACCACAATTTTTAGGCGTTCCCAGAGGAAAAACAACGTTCGACAAATTGCGGCTTCCGAAACCGCAACCAGATCGTCAACCTGTTGAAGAATTAGAGGAAATGTTAAATGACCTAAAGAAGGCGTGCGGGCACCATCTGCGATTGTATCGGGATTACGCACCGTTTGCAGGGTTTTGCTGTAAAACGATCGCACTGCGTCATCAGCATTTTGCGGCTCTACGCCAATTACGCAACAATGGGACAGTAAAGCTTTAGTGGCGATCGCGCATCCCGATAGCAACCCGCCTCCCCCACAACAAACCAACAACAGATCTAGCGATCCAACCTCCTCCATTAACTCCTGAGCCACCGTCCCCTGTCCAGCAATAATGTGGGGATGATCGTAGGGAGGAATAATCGTTAAACCCCGTTGCGCCGCCAACTCCTTCGCCAAGGCTTCCCGCGTCGTTTCCTCGCGATCGTATAAAATTACCTCAGCCCCATAGCCGCGAGTTGCTGCTAATTTCACCGCCGGTGCATCCTGGGGCATGACAATAGTCGTGGGGACTTGTAACAGTTGACCAGCTAGCGCGATCGCTCCCGCATGGTTTCCTGAAGAATAGGTGATTACCCCCGCTTCTTTCTGTTGTCCAGACAACTGACTGAGCGCATTATAAGCCCCGCGAAACTTAAACGAACCCGTGCGTTGGAAATTCTCGCACTTAAAAAACACCTCAGCCTGCACCCGTTGGTTAACCGTTGAAGAGGTTAAAACCGGAGTCCGATGGGCGCAACCTTGCAACCGCTGCGCCGCCGCCATAATATCGGAATACGTAACCGCAACATCTTGTTGATTCAGGGTCATCTCCTCAAGTGCGATCGCACTGTTTACCAGGGACTACCAATCATCGTAAAGCCTGACCAGTAATAGGGATGAGAAAAATCCTTATCTCTAAACTCCGCCAACTCAGGCGGTAGCGCAATTGTCCCGGTAGGCAAATGTAATTGTCCCTGATGAGTGTAAACCTGACGGCGAATCATCGCAAGTTGAGCTTGACGCAACGCTTCTGATTTCGTATTCACGTTATCTTGGGTCAGTTGTTGATAAAACTCCGTCATCAAGCCGAGGGTTCCTTCATCGGAAACATACCACAAACTCGCCAACGCCGATTTAACCCCCGCTTGGACAGCCAACCCAGCAAAACCCAGTTCCGCTTGCTCGTCTCCTAGCGCTGTACGACACGCGCTTAACACTAATAACTCAACCGGGGGATTATTCCAATTCAAGTTTCGCATTTGATCTAAACCCAGCTGCGAATTCCACAGTTGAATATAAGAATTATCCGGTTTACCCGCGCGAAATTCAGCGTGAGTTGCCAAGTGAATAATCGAGAATGGATACGTGCTGCGCTGCGATCGCAAATTGTCTAGCGTAAACTCGCCATTAAGAAACGTGCGTCCCGGCCACAGTCCCACCTCTAACCCCTTAGACTCGGTAATAAGCAGTTCTTGTTCTTTAGAACGAGTGCCATCGCGAACCAACATCGACAACTCCACCGGAACGGCTGGAAGCGGCGTCTGTTGTTCAAACTCGCTAATTCCCATCGCCAGTACCGACGCCTCTTTAATCGACTGGTAGCGGCTATCCATTAGGTTAATACTCGGAATTAAGCTCATCCTGAACTGTTCGACGAGGAATTGTTCGCCGTCGTGTAACACCCCCACTGGGAGCGATCGCAAGCCACCATCCATCGAGAATAATAAGGTATCAATCCCCGCTTCCTGAAGGTCTTTGGCAATGGGAGCCATTATCCATTGATGGAGTTGTTGAGCAAAAGGGAGATAACTCTGAGTAGTTCGCTTGCGCGGGTTCGAGATTTCCACGCGCAACTGACTCACCGTTCTGAGCAAAACCTCTCTAGAAGCGGCTGGAACGCTGTGGTAGATGGGTTTACCATTGGGAAGTACCACAATAATGCTCAGTTGTTCTGGACGCACGAACCCATAGACAATTGCAGGCTGAGTTCCCGTTGCGGCTGAGAGCGATCGCAATTGACGCTGTACTGAATCGATCGAACTCAACTCTAAACTGGGTGTTAACTGACCAAAGTATTCGCTAAAGTCATTAGAAAATAAGCGATCGAGTAAAGGAACCGCTTGCTCAACTGATTGAGTATCCAGCAATTGAGAGATTTGACCGCGCAACAAAGCCGGATCGATTTGTAACTGGCCATTGCTTCTCGCCGCGATCGCAGTAGTTCCTCTTTCTATACTTTCTTCTACTTCTGTAGAAGGATTGAGGATATCGGTCAACACCTGACCTTCCTGTTGTCCCTGAGTAGGAGTTGGCGCAGGTGCTGGTGTCGGTGCTGGAGTTGGCGCAGGCGTTGGTGCTGGTGTCGGCACCGGATTCGGGGTGGGTACCGGATTTGGAGTTGGTGCTGGCGTGGGTACCGGATTCGGAGTTGGCTCTGGAGTCGGTACCGGATTTGGAGTTGGCGCTGGAGTCGGTACCGGATTCGGCGTGGGTACCGGGTTGGGTGTCGGTATTGGAGTGGGTACCGGATTCGGCGTGGGTGCTGGAGTCGGTACCGGATTTGGAGTGGGTACCGGGTTGGGTGTCGGTATTGGAGTGGGTACTGGGTTGGGTGTCGGTGCCGGAGTCGGTACCGGATTCGGAGTTGGCGCTGGCGTTGGTACTGGGTTCGGAGTGGGTACCGGATTCGGTGTCGGTGTTGGAGTAGGTACCGGATTTGGCGTTGGCGCTGGCGTCGGTACTGGGTTCGGAGTGGGTACCGGATTCGGTGTCGGTGTTGGAGTAGGTACCGGATTTGGCGTTGGCGCTGGCGTCGGTACTGGGTTCGGAGTGGGTACTGGCGTGGGTACTGGATTGGGAGTGGGTACCGGGTTGGGTGTTGGCACTGGAGTAGGTACCGGGTTGGGTGTTGGCGCTGGAGTAGGTACCGGGTTGGGTGTTGGCGCTGGAGTGGGTACCGGGTTGGGTGTCGGTGTTGGAGTGGGTACTGGATTCGGCGTGGGAGTCGGTACTGGATTTGGAGTGGGTATTGGATTTGGAGTGGGTATTGGAGTAGGGATTGGAAGAGGAGTTGGAGTAGGTACCGGTATAGGAGTAGGTAAAGGAGTAGGATTCGGCGTGGGAGTCGGTACCGGGTTGGGTGTCGGTGTTGGAGTGGGTACCGGATTTGGCGTTGGTGCTGGCGTCGGTACTGGATTTGGAGTGGGTACTGGGTTGGGTGTCGGTGCTGGAGTCGGTACTGGATTTGGAGTGGGTACTGGGTTGGGTGTCGGTGCTGGAGTCGGTACTGGATTTGGAGTGGGTACTGGGTTGGGTGTCGGTGCTGGAGTCGGTACCGGGTTGGGTGTCGGTGTTGGAGTGGGTATTGGATTCGGCGTGGGAGTCGGTACTGGATTTGGAGTGGGTACCGGGTTGGGTGTCGGTGCTGGAGTGGGTACTGGATTTGGAGTGGGTACCGGGTTGGGTGTCGGTGCCGGAGTGGGTACTGGATTCGGCGTGGGGGTGGGTGCTGGCGTTGGTGCCGGAGTAGGTACTGGATTTGGCGTGGGGGTGGGTGCTGGCGTTGGCGCGGGAGTACCGGAAACATTAATTTGCAACCGACCCCCGGCTTGAGAATGGGGGGCTGAAAATGAGCCGCTAGCCAGACGTTCTTGATCGCTTGTTCCAACTGCGATCGCGCCTGCGGTGCCATTGGTCGTTGCCTCGCCGACCACAAAGGGTACGGTATTATTGCTTCTACCCTGCTCGATCCGTACAGAACCGCCTTGTCGCGCGATCGCAGAAATACTGGCTGCTCCTCCAGTAGTGCTAAACGTTTGTTCGACTCTGAGCGAACCTGGCGTTCTAATCTCAACGGTACCGCCTCTGCCGCCTTGACCGGGGCCGGTGCTGCCTTCGGCTCTAATCCAATCGAGGGTAATATCTTCGAGAGCCGTTAGCGTGACATTTCCCCCATCAACGCGAGCGCCTGATGTATTAATTTCTCCACCGATCAGGGTTCCCCCCGCTTCGATCCGGACGCTACCGCCACTATTGGCTCCGGTGGTATCTAAATTGCCCGTTGTGACACTACCATTGCGGCTGTTGAGGGCGATCGCGCCCCCATCGCTATTGCGCGAACCCGTGCTTGTAAAGCCAGCACTGGTATTAATAGAACCCGTAACAATCGATCCATTGGCTTGAATCTCGACTCTGCCTCCATCCCCAGCATTACCGCCGCCAATACTCGCGGAAGCATCAATCGTGCCGGTTTCTACGGTTCCTTGATTGGCTCTCAGCAACACCGATCCGCCACTCCCCGTAGTACCAGAATCTCTCGCAGCAAACGCCTGTAAGTCCCCGGTGCTAATATTTCCCGTACTCGTTTCTAGCAGAATATCACCGGCATTCCTAGCCGAACCGGTGGTCGTCGTTCTCTGGGTTGAGAGGATACCTGTAGTAATATTTCCCTGCGCGTTCAGTCGCAGGTTTGCTCCTCCTGTATCGAGGGTTTGACCGTTGGTGGTAATGCTTCCCCCCCGGCTTTCTAAGTTCAGGTAGCCTCCCCCGGTAGAAATCCCTTGGGAACTAATGCTCCCCCTGGCGACTAAATTGACCTCTAATGTTCCCCGATTGGAACTGTTAGAAATTCCGGCATTGAGGGTAATATCATTATCTGCGCTCAGTTCTAGCCGGGTGTTGGCTCCGCTGGTCTTTTCAATGGGTGCATTGCTATCTTGGGTGATGTTACCTCGTTCAGTTCCGGCTCCGCTGGTGGTTAGGCTGACGTTGGTACCGCGATCGAGGGCTGCGTTAATATTGGCAACATCCACCTCGTTTTCCCCAATGGCACCCCCGCCGCCGCTGACAATGCGAATATCGCGCGGATCGATGAGCCAGGTGCCGCTGAGTCCATGAGTGGCACTAGCATCGGGGAGACTGCTAACGCTGAGGATATCTTTCCCGGAGGTTTCAATAAAGCCGCCATTGCCTGCAAGACTTCCCCCCCGTGCGGTTAGGGTGCCGTCAATGCGAGTTTGGCGATCGCTCCAGATCAAAATATTGCCGCCATCGCCGGTTAAAATGGCATCGGCTGAAACTATAGAATTATTATCAATAAAGGTGTTGAGGGCGTTGGGAATCTGACCTTGACCCCGGTAGTCTCCCCCAATGCGGACGCTACCGCCACCGTGGGTTCCAGAAGCGTCAATTCGAGCATTAACAACATTAACGCGATCGCCAATGACATTAACCGTACCGCCGACTTCTCCCGATACGTTAAGCTGACCGGAGGCGATCGCTAATCCCGATCCGGATATCACAACCTCTCCAGCTTGATTAATCCCGATGCGATCGGCATGATGAACGCTAGAACCCGATAGCAGTTGGGGTAAAGATAAGGTTTGCGGTTCGGCGTTAGAGGCGTTAGCCGCCGTTTGAGCCAAGGGGAGGTCTAAACTGAGAACGTGACCTTCTTGGGAAATCCGCACCACGTTTTCCCCAGGAATAGCGGCAATGGTAATATTGCCACCAGGGGCTTCTAAGATGCCCGTGTTGATGACGTTTCCGCCTAGGAGCGTCAGGCTGGCTCCTGCATCAACCCCTAAATGACCTTGATTGAGAATTAAACTAGCCGAATTGCCATCAAATTGAAAGGCGTTTGGCGTTCCCCCCAAGGCTGACCAATTATTCTCTCCAAAAACGTTTAACCACTGGTTATCTAAACCAATGCGCGTGGCGGTGGTGGCGGTAAAGGCGGCGGGAAGATTTAAACTCGCGCTCGGTCCAAAGACAATTCCGGCGGGATTGACTAAAAATAGATTAGAATTGCCCCCACTCACTTGCAGCAAGCCGTGAATTAGGGAGGGACTTCCGCCAGTAACTCGTCCTAAAATGTTGCGGACTTGCGGGTTAGACAGGAAGTTAGCAACTTGCCCTTCGTTTAAGCCAAATTGTTCAAAGCTATGAAATAGGTTAGCCCCATTGCGCGATCGCGCGCCCCCTTCAATATTAAATTGATTGCCTGAAGCGTTGACTCTCGTTCCCGTCCCATCATTGGCCGGAACAATGGCCTGAGCGACTAAGCCCAGCGAGGAGGCTGTGTGGGGTATGTTATTGTTTCTGGAGAGACTCTCAACCCAAGAATGTGGTAAAACTGTCCCGGTTACTGGAAAGCTTTCTGGCCATTCTAAAACCAATCCGCTTTCGGGATGGCTAGCCGCACCTGAAATTCCCAAAAAAGAGGTCTCAACAACAACCGCGTCGGGTGTTGGACTTAGCGCTAGAATGGGTGGCACAAACGGGCCAAGAATTAACATTTGCTCAAAACCTATTTCTATTCTTAGCTTTCAACACAGTCGATCGGGCGTTGTTCAGGTTTCCTGACAATTCCTAGGTTGGGGTAGTCCCTAGAACCCATTGGGGGAGCATTTGATAGGAGAGTCTCAGCAGACTCTCACCCTCAGCCGAGTCGGGCGATCGCAGAACAGAAGGATAAAATTTAAATAAACTGGAACTGACACAGTTCCCGCTCCCTATTAGTGCTTGGGGGGAGGCTTTAAATCTGGAAAGTTGAAAAATTGCATGTTTTAGAGCGTTAACCCTAGTTATCGTATACTCGACTTTCGCCACAACCTTTATGCTAGAAGACGTTGCACTAAAGCGTCTTCTATCTGGGGTTATGAGCTAGCGGTTTTGAGTCTTTCACAGGAATTTATTCAATCCCCATGTCTCTGTTCCAAGTTAACTCAATCTCTACCCAGTGGCTGTATTTAAGCGCAGAAATAAAAAAGCGCCCCTGAACCAGAGGCGCTTTAGAGTTAAAAGCAATCAATTAGCTATGAATTGCTGGAGCGCTTAAAGCTACAGGAGTCGCTTCACCACTGGCTAAGTCGAGGGGGAAGTTGTGAGCGTTGCGCTCGTGCATTACTTCCATACCCAAGTTAGCGCGGTTGATGATGTCGGCCCAGGTGTTGATTACGCGACCTTGAGAGTCGATAATCGACTGGTTGAAGTTAAACCCGTTGAGGTTGAAAGCCATCGTGCTAATACCCAACGCGGTAAACCAGATCCCGACTACAGGCCATGCACCTAAGAAGAAGTGCAGGCTGCGGCTGTTGTTGAAGGAAGCGTATTGGAAGATTAACCGACCGAAGTAGCCGTGAGCTGCAACGATGTTGTAAGTTTCTTCTTCTTGACCGAATTTGTAACCGTAGTTTTGAGATTCGGTTTCGCTAGTTTCGCGAACCAGAGAGCTAGTGACGAGCGAACCATGCATTGCACTAAAGAGTGCGCCTCCAAATACACCAGCTACACCCAACATATGGAAGGGGTGCATCAGGATGTTGTGTTCGGCTTGGAACACGATCATGAAGTTGAAGGTACCGCTAATGCCGAGAGGCATTCCGTCAGAGAAGCTGCCTTGCCCTAAAGGATAAATTAAGAAAACTGCTGTAGCAGAAGCTACGGGAGCGGAATAGGCAACGCAGATCCAAGGACGCATTCCTAAGCGATAGGAAAGTTCCCACTGACGACCCATATAGGCAAAAATGCCAATTAGGAAGTGGAATGCGACTAGCTGGTAAGGGCCCCCGTTATACAGCCATTCATCTAACGATGCAGCTTCCCCAATCGGGTAGAAGTGCAAGCCGATAGCGTTGGTAGACGGAACAACAGCACCAGATATGATGTTGTTTCCATACAGCAAAGTGCAG
>JAAHGE010000050.1 GCA_010672635.1 Desertifilum sp. SIO1I2
GTGAAAACAATTTGGCAAGGTCTGCGACGACTACATGACATTACACAAACTTGGTTGCTACTTTCCCCCACTACGGCTACTTGTGTCAACCCAGATTTGATTAAGAAAGATGTGAGTAATGCATAGCAAAGCCAGGGGGGCATCGATTGATTGGGTCATGCCAACCGAGGGGGGAATTGCCCTGCGTCCGGCTCAACAAATTGTCAAAAACACCGGCGCAGACTTAGCGCTAGCTGCTTCCTTGATTAATGCGGCATTAAGTACAGAAGTGCAAACCGCAATGGCTGCTGCCCCTTACTACTTTTTACCCTCCAATCGGAATGTTCCTCTATCGGGCGTGTTAGCAGAAAAATTGGGGAATCGTTCGGCCGAAGTGCTAGAAAAACTCGTACTTCTAGATTGGAATGAAATCAATAAAAATCGCTCGGCCTGGATTGAACAGTTCGATCGAGAAGTCCAAGTCTAAAACCCGATGGAAAATACAATACTTTCCTTTGTCCCGGCCGAAATGGTCGATCCGGCTCCCTATCACCTGCTCACCAGCATTGTTGCACCCCGTCCGATTGCTTGGATTTCCACCATCAGTGCTGAGGGAATTCCTAACCTAGCGCCCTACTCGTTTTACAACGCCGTCGCCGGATTTCCTCCTACCCTGATGTTTTCGGTTTCCTACCGCCGCAAAGAGCCAAAGGAAAAGGACACCTTGCGAAATGTTCAAGAAACCCAAGAATTTGTTTGCCATGTGGTCAATGAAGCAATGGCCGATGCGATGTTGCAGACTTCGCTGGAATTTGCCTATGGGGTGAGCGAGTTTGAAATGGCAGGTTTGCCGTCTGTCGCCTCTGTGGATGTGCGCCCGCCTCGGCTAGCGGAGGCCCCCGTCGCAATGGAATGTCAGGTGACTCAAATTGTACCTGTAGAAGGGGCAACCAATGTGATGGTTTTGGGGCGCGTGTTGAGATTTCACGTACGCAAAGACCTCTATCGTCCAGAGTTAGGCCTGGTGAATACCGTCGCGATGCAACCCGTTACCCGCCTCGGCGGAGCGGTGGAATACACCAAGATTGGAGAACTCTTTTGTCCGCAGTTATCCCAGCCCGAACGCGAATGCGTCTGAAATTGCCCCTTACTAAAGACTCAAACCTCGATGGGTTCCACCTTCTCTAAATCTGGAGAATTGCAACGATGAATCTCAAATTATTTTCGCCTCGCGAATGGCAACTTGCCCTACCGCTAGCCCTGTTCCTGCATTTATTTTATGTTGCGCCCCTGGTATTTCTGCTCGCCTCTAGTTTTCAACCGACTCCCGGTGCTTCAGGGATAAGCTTGGCCAATTACATCAGATTCTTTGGCGATGCGGTGAATCTGAAAGTTTTGGGCGATACCGTTTTTCTAGGGATTCAGGTGACAATCGCCTGTCTGATTTTGGGATATCCCATTGCTTACGTCTATGCCAACGCCCCCGCTAAATGGAAAAGCCTTTTAACGTTCTTGATTTTGCTGCCATTGCTGACCAGTTCCGTCGTCCGTACCTTCGGCTGGGTGGTTATTTTAGGCAGACAGGGGTTAATGAATTCCTTTTTACAAAATTTAGGATTGATTGCCGAACCGCTCCGGCTGCTGTTTACGCATCAGGGAGTTGCGATCGCCATGACTCAAATTCAACTCCCCCTGATGATCCTACCGATCGTCGCCTCCCTCGCCCAGGTCGATCCGCGTTTAGCCGCCGCCTCTGCCAGCTTGGGGGGGGGTGCTTGGCGCACCTTTTGGAAAATCACTTTCCCCTTAACCCTCCCTGGCATCATCTCCGGGTGTCTGCTGGTGTTTTCCCTAACCGTTAGTTCCTTTGTCACCCCCTCCATTATCGGTGGCGGCCAGGTGATGTATATGCCAACGCTGATTTATCAACAGGCAGTGGTTCTGCTCAATGGCCCGTTTGCCGCTGCTGTCTCTGCCATCCTACTCGCTGTTGTTTTAACAGTGGTCTTCGGTCTCAGCGCCTTGGGTCAAAAAAGTCGTGCTTATATTCGATAAGGAGCAAACTGATGTCAACGGTTTCCCCAACGCAATTGGCGAAGCGATCGCCACGGGAATCGACTTCTGGTACTGCCACGCACATCGATCGATTCTCATTTATCGGGTTAATGGGTGGAATTAGCGCCTTCAGCTTGATCTTGCTCACCCTCCCAACCTTGATTGTCCTCCTTGCCTCCTTGAGTTCGGCTCAAACGCTCCGGTTCCCGCCCCCAGGCTTTTCGCTGCAATGGTATTTCGCCCTGTTGAATTACCCTGAAGTTTGGAGAGCCACCCGTACCAGTTTTCAACTTGCCCTCTGGACAACCCTTCTGTGTATTGTTTTGGGAATTGCTGCCTCTGTCGCCATGAGTAGCAGCCGCGCCCGTTGGGTGGCTGCAATGGATGCGCTAGTGATGTCACCGCTTGCCTTACCCGGAATTGCTGTAGGTTTAGGGATGCTCACCTTCTTTAGCGCTATTGGCTGGCGGCTTTCGCTTGTCACCCTCGTGATTAGCCATGTGGTGATTTGTATTCCCTATGTGGTTCGCACAACTCTAGCAAGTTTGACTCAACTGGGTAACTCCTTGCGAGAAGCCTCAACGGTTTTAGGTGCAAGTTCCACCTACACTTTCTTTCGTGTCACGCTACCGCTGATTAAACAAGGGGTGATTACAGGCGGATTTATGGCATTTTTGAGTTCGTTCGATAATATTACGGTTTCTCTATTTCTCTCGGATGCCAGAACAGAAGTCTTACCGATTCGGATGTGGTCAATGATTGAAAATGATTTAGATGTCCGGGCTGCTGCCATTTCCGGTCTACTGATTTTATCCACGGCGCTGCTCATGCTTGTGATGGAGCGAGTTTCGGGAATATCGAAGTTTTTAGTCAAGTCTTGAGGCTAGCATTCCCATCAGTGGGGGTGCCAATCAAGATATCTCGGCATTGATGCAAAGGCGATCTGGATTGTTTGAGCATTATGGGTGAGAGCGCGATCGCTCGTGCTAAACTGCTTGCAAATTGTTTGTTTTTGTGTGGCGATGGCGACTCTACCCCATTTCATTCAGTACCAAGGTAGCAAAAGAACTTTAGCAAAGCACATCCTCCAATTCCTTCCTAAAAAGATCGGCAGGTTGGTAGAGCCTTTCGCTGGAACTGCCGCAATGAGTGTGGCTACATCTGCAAATCAGATAACCCGTAATTTCTGGCTCAACGATCTTAATAAGCCTCTCATTGAGCTATTAGAATTAGCGATAGAAAAACCGAACGAGATCGCAGATTTCTACCTAGACCTATGGAATGAGCAACATCCTGATTCCATCGCCCATTATTTTGAGGTCAGGTCAAGATTTAATGAAGACAACGATCCCAAATTATTCCTTTATTTACTAGCAAGATGTGTTAAAGGTTCAGTCCGTTACAATTCTGAGGGACGGTTTAATCAAAGCCCAGACAAGAGACGCAAAGGAACGCGACCTGAGACGATGAGAAGAAATATAGTCGGTGTATCTAGCTTACTTAAAGGCAGATGCAAGTTTACGAATTGGGATTATCAAGAAGTATTAGAGCAAATTCAAGAGGGTGATTTTATCTATATAGACCCTCCCTATCAAGGTGTATGTGGCAATAGAGATTCAAGATACCTGTCTGGAATCAATTTCGATGACTTTGTATTAGCCATTGAACATTTAAATCGAAAAAGAGCCGCGTTTGCGATTAGCTATGATGGAAGATTAGGGGACAAGACCTTTGGCAAAATTCTTCCTAAGAGCTTAAATCTTGAAAGGATTGAAATTAAAGTGGGAAGGTCTTCACAGTCTACGTTACTGGGTAAAGAAGAAACCACAATTGAATCATTATATTTATCGTCAACTTTATCCAGAAGGCTAGCGATCGCTCAAATTAACAACCTTAGCTATACGGTCGGAAAGCCAAAGCAATTAACCCTCCTGGAAAAACATGGAGAATTTGCAGCAATTACCAGATGACTTCTTGGAACTTTGCCGATCCATAACAGCAAAAAGACCAAAGTCAGTTATCGATTTGAAGTGGATGGCGAGCCAGATCTAGCTCCAGAACATTTAAAGAACTGCCAGAGTTGGTCAAAGAAATTATTGAGTCGGAGATCGAGCGCAACGGCGACGGCTAATACTGGGTTGGTACGGATGGAGTTAACGGTTATTAATAGAATTTTGACGCCGCCGAGATCGGTTGTTAGCTGGCGATCGCATGGCGACTGAAGCGCTCAAAGAGTTAAAGTGTTCTGTAGCCATGTTGGGAGAACCCCAATGGAACGCGCCTCGCGCCAATTTTCTCGATCGCAAAAGGAACGCAACCCGGCGGATCGTTCAAGCCTCTTTATCTATGCGTAGACGTGATTTTCTGACCTTATTCGGCGTGACGCTGATGGGCTGTATCAGCAGTTCTTGTGGCGACACCGCACCAGAAAACGGATCGCTATCCCCCAAGAAACGCCTAGTCGTCATCGGTGCTGGGCTAGCAGGTCTGGCTGCTGCACGGGAGTTGCACGGACAAGGGCATGAAGTCGTTGTCATTGAAGCCCGCGAGCGGATCGGCGGTCGTGTTTGGACGAGTACCCAGTGGGCTGATATGCCCCTGGATTTGGGCGCGACGTGGATTCATGGAGTCAGGGGTAATCCGCTGACTGATTTGGCAGACGAAATTCAGGCCCGTCGGCTTGTCACCAGTTATGACCGCTCAATCGCCTATGACGCCTCCGGACAACCCCTCTCAGCAGCCGCAGAAGCACGCATGGAGGACTTGAGGGGGCAAGTCTTCAGAGCTTTGGAGGAGGCGCAGGAACGGGATACAGATACCTCGATCCGGCAGGCGATTGAACCTTTGATGCAGCAATTCGACGAGTCATCACAGGCCTATCGGTTTATCAACTATATTCTCAACAGTGAGATTGAGCATGAATATTCAGGAAGCATTGCTCGGCTTTCTGCACATTGGTATGACAGTGACAACGGCTTTGAAGGTGACGAGGTTTTATTTGCTCAAGGCTTTAGAGCGATCGCAGATTTCCTAGCACGCGAACTGCACATCGAACTTGGTCAAGTCGTCCAGGCTATTCATTGGGATCGATCGCCCGTTCGGGTCATTACCCAAAAGTCTGAGTTTGCGGCCGATGGGGTCGTGGTAACTCTGCCGCTTGGGGTTTTGCAGGCTAAACGCGTGCATTTTGTCCCTGAATTGCCATCAGATAAGCAGAATGCGATCGCCCAATTGGGTATGGGTGTGCTGAACAAATGTTATCTGCGTTTTCCCACTGCGTTTTGGCCTGCCGATGTGGATTGGCTGACCCATATTCCGGCGAATCGCGGCGAGTGGACTGAGTGGGTGAGTTTCAAGCGGATCGCCGATATGCCCATCCTGTTAGGGTTTAATGCAGCAGACTGGGGAAGGGAGATTGAGGCATGGTCGGATCGGCAAATTATAGCGAGTGCGATGCAAACCCTGAGAACGATTTTTGGTGCAGGCATTCCTGAGCCGATTGACTATCAAATTACGCGCTGGGCTACTGACCCGTTTTCCCTGGGTTCCTATTCCTATAATGCGGTAGGTGCTACGCCAAACTTGCGCGAGGTTCTAGCCGCTCCACTGAATGATCGGGTGTTTTTTGCAGGCGAAGCATCGGAGCGCGACTATTTTGGGACGACTCATGGCGCGTATTTGTCAGGTTTGCGTGCAGCCAGGGAAATTCTATCGTAAAACTGAAGTTCTCAGTGATTGGAACGTTATCGCGATCGCCCCCACAACGAGAGGCGACCTTTATTGAGGCGATCGCACCATGTACCACAAAGGAGGAGCCTGGGTTTGAAAGCGGACTTCTTCGCAAACGCTAAAGCCTTGGCGTTGGTAAAAGCGCACAGCACGCTCCGTGGAGGTGTACAAACAGCAGGTCTGACCCTCACGATCGACTCGTTCCAGCACGGGCTGCAACAGTAAACTACCAATTCCCCGTCCCTGGCTTTCTGGGGCTCTGCTAGCCCGTCTAGATACCAATGGGGAGAAGAACAATGGCGATCGCGCAGTCTTTCTACGAATTCCAACAGAGCAAGGCAGCGATACGTACTCCGCCAACCCGCACAGCACAACACCTGCCAGAACGGTTGCCACAGATCCCAAAGCGTTTCTCGAGGCGCACCGGGAGGCAGCCAACTGGCAACACCCCGGATTTCACCAGCAGTGGTATAGTTGCCTGCGTATAGGTGATTGCGATGCAACGCTTGACGCCAAAACCAAGACATCATGGTCAACCGATTTTGCGGATCGGGCAGAATATAGAGTCCCAGAGGATCGCTTGCAAAGGCACCAGCCATCACTGTAGCTGCGCGTTCGATTTCTCCATCACCGAGAAGGACGATCTCCATCTGAGTTGATTCAGGGGTTGTCCGTTGACAATCTTTTCCCCCACTTTCGGACGCGTCAGAGATAGATGAATTGATGAGTGCCATAAAACATTACTCCCAGAAATTAAACGTTGAGCGGTTTCTACCAAAGCAAGTCATTGAGCAGTTCGTAGATACTGAGGAAATCAATCCGGGCGATCGCACTGAAATAGCGGATTTGTACAGACATCCGTTCTACTTCTGAGGCAAAAGGTAACTTCAGCAGCGCGATCGCCAGCACAAACCAGAGAGAACACTGGTCGCGAACACAACGAAACCTGATATAGCTGTATTGCAGAAGACTGCAAGAGCGCATACTGGCACAGGCAAAGCTAGCTTTCAGAGCAGTTAGGAGATTCTGGGTCATAACATGGCTCTCTGGAGCAAACCGAGCTAATATGTGAGCAATGCTCATGTTTATAAGATAGGAGTATTCCTCATGCTTTGTCAAGAAAAATGTGAGTAATCCTCATTTATTTGGAAACCAGGGAGAACGCTGATGTCTGAAAGCCCTTCAACCGCAAGTGGAATGCGCCGCAAACCCAGGCAAGCCCGCAGCCAAGAGCGGGTCAATCGCATTCTGGACGTATCCGAAGAACTGTTTGCGAGTCAGGGCTACGCCGCAACAACGACGAATGCGATCGCCACTCACGCTCAAGTCCCGATCGGATCGCTTTACCAGTTTTTTCCAGACAAAACCGCCATTGTGCAAGCCCTAGCACTACGCTATGCAGACAAGTTGCATCAAGCGCTAACAACCCTTGATGAGGCAGAACTCGCCAAACTCTCTTTGTCAGATTACGCGAATAGGTTGATCGATACCACCGATCGCTTCTTTACTGAGAACCCCAGCTACTATGCCATTTATATGGAGACTCAGGGAACGATCCGCGAATTACAAGAAATTGATGAAGCCACTGATGCCAGGTTAATTCGGGAGTTAGCCAGTTCCTTAGCCAACCGCGACGCCAGATTAGAACCTGCCGACTATGAGGCGATCGCCTTTGTGCTAGTCAAAACCGTAGGGACATTACTATGGCTATCCCTCAGCCAAGAGCCAACATTTCGGCAACGATTGATCGAAGAGACAAAACAGATTGTTTTAAGCTACCTGCAAAGCTACTTCCCATAGGCTCACCTTAAGGATGCAGTGCAAACAGCAAAACCTCAATTTTGGTCAATAATAACTGTAGCCCCAGGGATTCGGTTTATCCTTTTTCGTCTACACTGGCTCTTTTATCAAGATCGATGTCTCCAACCTATCCCCGCGACTTAATTGGCTACGGTCAAACCCCCCCTCACCCCCACTGGCCCGATCGGGCGCGATTAGCCCTCCAGTTTGTGATTAACTATGAAGAAGGCGGAGAAAACTGCATCTTACATGGTGACTCCGCTTCTGAAGCGTTTTTATCCGAAAGCGTTGGGGCGAGTCCTCTGTTAGGCGTGCGAAACCTCAACATGGAATCAATGTATGAGTATGGCAGTCGTGCAGGCTTTTGGCGGCTGTATCGCATCTTTACCTCGCGCCAGCTTCCCGTTACTATCTATGCGGTGACAATGGCCTTACAGCGCCATCCCGAAGCCGCAATGGCCATGTCTAAAGCAGGGTGGGAAATTGCCAGCCACGGCTATCGCTGGATTGACTACCAGTATGTCAGCGAAGCAGTAGAGCGAGAACATATTCGCAAAGCGATTGAAATTCACACCCAGGTGACAGGCGAACGTCCCTTGGGTTTTTATCAAGGTCGAGTTAGTCCGAATACCCGTCGTTTAGTGGTTGAGGCGGGTGGATTTCTCTACGATGCAGATAGCTACGCTGACGATCTGCCCTATTGGGTTTACGATTATGGTTCTCCCCATTTGGTGATTCCCTACACCCTAGACAATAACGATATGCGCTTTGCGACTTATCAGGGATTTAATTCTGGGGATCAGTTTTTTACTTACTTGCGGGATGCGTTTGACGTTCTCTACGCCGAAGGAGAAACCGCGCCCAAAATGATGAGTGTAGGGTTGCATTGTCGATTAGCAGGGCGTCCCGGACGAGCAGCCGCACTCAACCGATTTTTAGATTATGTCCAAAGTCACGAGGCGGTTTGGATCTGTCGCCGGGTTGATATTGCTCGCCACTGGCGCGTTCATCACCCACCTGTTTGAGGAGGGATGGGGAGATGGGGGGATGGGGGGAAACTTCAGTCTCAACACTTTACTTCCCACTCAGAACTTAGCACTTTGCCCTCCTTTCCTCACTCGGAACTCGGAACTCGGAACTCGGAACTGACTCAGCACTTAGAGATGATGGGTAAGAGTCCCCCTTGGGAGTAGGGGGATCTCTGGGGGGTTGATGGGGATAGCCTGTAGGATTGAGCGCGGAATAGCTCTCTAGGCTTGGGTTTGACGGTCGATGATGCCGCCGCCTAGGAGGATGTCGCCGTCATACCAAACCGCCGCTTGGCCTGGGGTAATGCTGAATTGGGGTTCGTCGAAAACGACTTGAACGCGCTGGTTGTCTAGAGGAACAACGGTAGCAGGAACCGCAGGCGAACGGTAGCGGATGCGAACTTCGGCGCGAATGGGTGCATCGGGTTGGGCGATGGATACCCAGTTGACGCGACTGACAAAGCAGGTGGAATCGACTGCACTATCGCGGGTTCCTACAATCACGCGATTCATGACTGGATCGAGACCGATCACATACAGGGGTTCGGCGTAGGCGACGCCTAGACCTTTGCGCTGACCGATGGTGTAATGGTGAATGCCGCTATGCTTGCCTAGGACTTTACCAGATCGATCGACGATATCGCCGTCTTTTTGGCTGATGTACTTATCGAGAAAGGCTTGCATGGAACCGTTAGCTTCTACTAAGCAGAGGTCCTGACTTTCGGGTTTTTCTGCGGTTTTGAGGTTAAAGTCAGCGGCGATCCGCCGGGTTTCTGATTTGGGAGTTTCGCCCAAGGGAAATATCGATCCGGCGAGTAATTCTTGGGAGAGGTCGTACAAGAAGTAGGATTGATCTTTGCTGAGATCGACGGCTTTCAGCAGTTGGTAGCGTCCGTTTTCCGGGTTAAATTGAATCCGAGCATAGTGTCCGGTGGCAATGCGATCGCACCCCAGGTTTTCTTTGGCATACTGCAACATGGGCCCAAATTTTACGGTTTTATTGCATTGCGAACAGGGAAGGGGGGTGATCCCGTCGCTGTAGCCCGCCACGAGGTAATCCACAATGTATGTCTGGAAGACATCGCGGGTATCGACAATATGATGCGGGATATTTAACTGTTCGCAAATCATCGCAGCATCGACCATCCCCTCCGAGCAACATTGACCTTTGCCTTTCATTAACCAGAGGGTTAAACCAATGACTTCGTAGCCTTGATGATGTAGAACTGCGGCGGCGGTTGAACTATCGACTCCGCCGGAAAGTCCAATAACGACTTTTTCCATGACCCCACAAGAGAAAAGATTGATTGACAATCCCGAATAATCAGTAAATCAGACAGTTTCAGGGGTTTTCCTGACGGGTCTGCATTTGGCAAGCTCTCGCTTCCCCAAAAATGGATTGCTATTCTAAACTAACATTCTTGAACTGAGCGATGGGCTTTTTTCAAATTCGTCACTTTGCCAATTCAGAATCTTGCGGTCATCTCCACCTCTTACCCCCTTTCTAGATGATGATTGAGTTAATCAGCCAATTCCCAGTTTTACCCCGCTTGTGTCGGCTTTTAAGACTCTCTCCGGCGATGTTGCTTGGGGGGATGGTATGGGCGATCGCCTATCCAGCAGCGGCCCAACCGCTACCTCCTCCCCTGATTCGCGGGCAAGATCCTAGCTTCCCCGTACCGACTTATACGCCAGATACCTCGCCCCGATATTTGGTTTATATTTACGGCGATAGTCCCTTGTTGCTGAATGCCATTCAGCGCATGGCACCGGGCGCAACGCTACAACGCTATGGCAGCGAAAATATTATTAATGTTGGGGTGTTTGCCAACGAGGCAGATGCTAGACGCCAGATTCGAGTCTTAGAAGAACAAGGCTTTTTAGTTCAGTTAGAAACCCTATCTGCGGATGCGCTTGCAAGTTTGTTGCAACCGCCGCAAATTCCTTCAGTCACTTCTACATTAGCTTCTCCAGGGATACCTCAATCGCCAATTCCCGCGCGGGGTTCGGCTTTACCCCCAGCGAGTCAATTTGGCGCGCCGCTATCTAACTATGTCGTTTATGTCGATAATTTCAATCCCCAGTTTTTAGCCCGCGTTCAGCAGGTGGTTCCCGATGCCTTTCGCCGCAATTTGGGGGGACGAGAGGTGATTCAGGTGGGGGCGTTTGGGGATGAGTTTAACGCTAGACAATGGGTGAGATTGCTAGCCGCCGAAGGAATTCGCGCCCAGGTGGGGACAACGGATGGATCGAATGTTGCTTTTGGAAATACTAATACTCCGCTTCTCCCCAATCAACCGATTGCGCCACCCATGACTTCCCAAGCGTATTATGTAGTGATTCCAGGGGGACGCGATCGCCTAGAGAGTTTGAGCGATCGCCTCAACCAGGCGGTTCGCGGTGAGGTTCCCGTACAGCAGAGAAGCGGCCCGTTGGGTTCTCACATAGCTGTTGGGCCATTTAGCGATCGCCGCGACGCCGAACGCTGGAACCGCACTCTCCAAGCCGCCGGAATTAGCAATACTCGCGTCTTCTATTCGCGCTAACTCCCCATTGAGTTCCGAGTGGGGAAAGGGTGGGGGGATGGGGAGGTGGGGGGATGGGGGGAAAAGAGTGTTGAGTTGATAGTTAAGCAGGTTTTCCTATCTCTTCTTCCCTAACTCCTAACTTCCAATTCCCTTCTTCCCCAATCCCTAACTCCTAACTTCCAATTCCCTTCTTCCCCAATCCCTAACTCCTAACTCCCAACTCCCTTTTTCCCTAACTCCTAACTCCCAACTCCCAACTCCCTTCTTCCCTAACTCCTAATTCCCAACTCCCAACTCCCTTCTTCCCCCCCATCCCCCCATCTCCCCACCCCCCCATCCTCTTCTTCCCCACTCAGCACTTTACACTCAGCACTAACTATGCGTCCTCCAGATGATGAATTTTCCGGATCGGTTCTTGGTTGTTTTGGGTGGGTTGTTTCGTATTTAGTGGCGGCGTTTGTTTTATTTGTGGTTGTTTTAATCGCCTGTAGCTATTTTGGTACAACCTTCTCAACAGTAATTTTGGCTTGGCTAGGATTAATGTTGTTTGTGTCGCTGTTATTCTTACTGAAGCTAACCGAAGGGAGAGGTTAGTTTACAGGCTTTTGCAGGCGACGGACGGCTGAGAGATATTGTCCCAAAAAGGGTAAACCTGCGATCGCAGGAATTAAATAGCGCGAAGTACACAACAACCCTAGCGCGGCGGCGGTGGGGGCATCAAAATAGGGTTGATAAAACAGAATTAAGGCGGCATCGCGGGTGCCGACACCTGCGAAGGTTAGCGGTAACAATCCGGCTAAAATTGCGAGGGGAGAGAGGGCTAAATTAGCCAGAAAGGGCGTCCACGCGTTTAAGGCAAGGATGAAAAACCAGATTTGCAAGAGGTGCCCTAACCAGATGAGAATGGAGGTAAGGGCGATAATTTGCAGTTGGCGTTTATCTTGCCAGAAATAGCGGTGCATTTCTCCCCAAGAGATTTGCAGGCTATCGAGTTTTTTGCGAAACTTGCGCGGCGCGATCGCTTTTGCTAATAAAAAGAAAAATCGGGCAAACCTCCGCGAGGCTAATAGTAGCGAGAAGAATAGGAAGCCACTCACCACGCAGACGGTCATCACCCAAAATAAGGTATCTTTCTGGGGATATAAGATTAAGCCAAACACGCACCACAATAGCAGCGAGAGGAAATCGCAGGACTTTTCAAACACTACCAGCGACAGGGAAAGCGAACCTTCTAAATGGCCTCGTTCCCTCATAAAGTAGGCTTTGGCGATGTCTCCCATTTTGGAAGGCAAAATCATATTCAGGGTACTGGAGGCTAAAATCAGGCGGTTGGCTTCCCCAATTCCCAAGGCGGTACCGGGTGGCATGAGTCGATCGAGTCGCCAAGAGGTTGCGAAAATTAAAGGGATAACCATCCCTAGGCTAATCGCCATCCAAGTGCGATCGCAGTTTTGAAAGACTTGTATAAGTCCTGAAAAATCAATTTTCCAGTAAATCGCCGCTAGAATAACGAGACTGACGGCGAGTGAGATAATCCGCTTCATGCGCTTAGATGGCGTTCGAGTTTGAGGGTAGAGTGGGGGGGAAGGTGCCGGATGCGATCGCTTAAATCTAACCACGGTTGCAATTGTCCCCGTTGAAACGTTCGACTCATGACAACATAGATTGAAGTTTGATCGCCCCCTATCCCTGCTGATTCTACATTGTCCCAAGATTGCGCTTGCAACTCATCGGTGACGCGCCACTGTCCGTTTTCCCATTGCACTTGGCGCAGGAACTTAAACGGGGCGGTTTGTTTGCCCGTAATCAGCATCTTTTGTAACAATTTACGAATTAAGTTGGGGAAAAATCGCCCTAACGTTAACATCACTACTCGCAAAATTAATAAGTTTTGGGGGTTCATCTGTTTCTGCTTCGCCCATCCCAAGTTTCCCTGAATTAAAATCCGATCGGGTTCAATCTCAATGGCATAATTATCGACTAAATGCCCAACTGCATTTTTCAGCTTGCCGCGATCGCGAACCTGTAGAGAAAATTGGGTATCGGAAAGGATCAGTTTGTTATCGCAAAATAGCTTAAAAACGCCTCCTTTGTTCAAGGCAATATATAACTCGGTATTCTCGCGACGATCTATCAAAATCTTAGCATTTTCTAGCCACATTTTTACAGGTTTGCGCGGCGATAAAGCGGGTCGTTCTGGGACAAAATCACGCCATGCTAAAAGATAATTCCAAGTATGATGTCCAATAATATGATCGTCTGCATAACAGGGATTCAAACCTTGGGCAATCCCTTGTAAAAAGCGGTCGTTAATTTGCAAAGCTTCTGGAAACCAACGCCCGACTAATTCAAATCCATGCGGGAAAAAGTTATAGGTATTGCGGCTAGCGTATTCTCCCCCATAGGAACCATCGGGATGAATAAAGTATTGGGCAAGTTCAATGGCTTTAATTAGGGCATCTTTGAGCCGAGAATCGCTATTTCTCTGGTAAAGTCTGGCTAAACAGGCAATGGTTAAGGTATGATAACCGGGGTCGCAGCCTTCATATTCTTGAAACCAGCCTTCAGAATTTTGCCAAGCTAATACGCGCTCAATTCGCAGCATTTTAGCACGATCCCATTGGGAGGTATTCAGCAATTCTGAAAGTAAGTCGAGGCAAAGAGCGATTAGGGCTTGATGGTTGGTAAGTTGTCCGCTTTCGTGATGGGATGATAGCCAATTTGCTCGTTTTTCAAAGAAGTTGAGTAAGGTTTGATTTTTTAACCCTAATAACTGATAGCTATTAATACAGGCTAAAAGAGAAAAAGCGGCTGCACCGCTGGCTCTTTCAAAGGGAAAATAATCATCGCAAGAGCCATCTTTATGGGCGCTTTTGGCGGCGTATAAAATTCCAGCCTCTACCCAATTTCGGATCGCGGGTTGTTGATAATAGGGGTTATTAGGAATATCGCTGTCATAAGCTAAAGCTAGGGGTAAAACAAATTCTTGAGACATTCCGCTGGGAAAGTCAATAATTTTATAATGCCAAAAGTTACGGTCAAAACAGCCATAGGTAGGACTATGGGGATTTCGGTCTAAAAGCGTTAATATTTTAGGAATTTGAGCTAGCGCTTCTTGAGCAAATAAATCTTTTGTCATAGAGAAACCCAACGGCGGGAATTGAATCTTTAATAGAAGTAGCCTAAAAGAATCCAGGAGCGATCGCTCCTGA
>JAAHGE010000500.1 GCA_010672635.1 Desertifilum sp. SIO1I2
TAGGGTTGACTGCGATGTTCGGGATGATGATACACAATAACCGATTGTGCGATGCGAATGCGATCGCCCATTTTAATCTCCATAGGGTGTTCTCTCCTACCACGGCAGCGTGCTAGCTAACCGTGCCGACCATTGTTCTATCTCGCTTTCAGCACCAGTTGCCAAAGCGCTAGTTTTTTATCTTTGCATAGAACCCGCGCAAGTTCTCATTTGTCGTTGAACTCATAGCGGTTGAGTTCGGAGAATTTCAGGTTGCGTTCTTGGGAATTTCTAATCCCTAGGGTTTCCATCAGGCGTTGCTGAAGTTGCAGAACGCCATCGGGGTCAAAGCGCCACCAAGTCACCAATCCTACCGCACCGCCAATCAGCAACACCAGCAGCAACCCCAAAAGAGCGATCGCATTTTTCCAAGGCGAATGGGGCGATCGTCCTTCAATCTCCTCAATCTCCGGCGGAACGGTATTCTCATTGAGCAGATTGGGGGAAGGCGTTGCTTGTTGCAGAAACACCTCCTGCGGCTGGCTAGCCAACTCGCCATTAATCGGCCCCGGACGGGGGGTCGCTGCGAGCAGATCGGACGTTTGTAAAATCGTTAAATCGGATTTTTCCGAGCCGAACTCGCCCGAAATGCGGCATTGAAATAAAACAACAGATGTATTATCGTGACCGTTCTTTTCATTGGCCAGATCGATCCAAGCTTGGACTGCCCGATCGAGAGACATAGCCCCATTACAAACCAGGGGAGTATAGTCTGCCCAGGACGACTCAATCCGATCGCGATCGCTCAAACCATCGGAACACAGCAGTAAAATCCCATCCTCTTCCAAAATAAAGCGGCGCACCGTCGGGCGGACAAACTCCGCATCCCGCGTCCCTAGCGCCTGCGTCAGCGCCCCCGCATCCGGACGGCGCAGGGCCTCGCGATAGAGCGATCGCCCCATTCGCACCTCTCGCACCGACACATCATCATCCACCGTCAGCAACTGGCAATAATGCGGCGTCATCCAATAGGCGCGGCTATCGCCCACATGAGCAATATAGAGTTCGTGAGAATTCCCCACCCGGCCCTCTTTTAAATCCACCCGCTGCGGTAATTGCAGTGCCATAACCAGCGTCGTTCCCATCCGCTGGCGTAACTCCCGACCTTGGGTATCATTTTGCGCCGCAATCTGATTGTTCACCACCCGCACGACCGACTCTAGATGATCCTGCCACACCTGGGGCATGACTAACTCTGTTTGCTGGTCTAACTCAACTAACAACCCTTGTACCAGCAACTTTAAAGAGCGCACCGCCAACTGACTGGCCACTTCCCCCCCTTCATGGCCGCCGATCCCATCGCAAACGATCGCCAATTCCGGGATCGCCTCATCATCGGGAACCGTCATCTCCGGCGGAAAGACCGTCATCGGATAGCAAGTATCTTCATTGTGCGATCGCTTTGGCCCGGTATCCGAACCCCCAGCCACCTGCACGGATAGCGGTTGCTCGGCGGCCAACTCTAACAACACCTGATTGAGCAGTGGAGCCACCTCTAAAAGTTCTGCTGCTTCCCCCTGCATCGCCTTGAGCGTGGGTTCTAGACGCTCTTGGAGGTCGGGTGTTGCTAGGGCTAACCAACCCTGCCAGCAAGCCGCCAGATCCCGCAAATGCACCTCAGAGCGATCGCTTTCGAGTTCTCGCAGCCACACGCGCCATCCCTGTACGCGAATCCGCGATCCGCTCAAGAGGCTAGAACCGACTTTATACTCGCAAAAAGGCGTCCACAACTCCAGAATTTGCCACAACCAATACACTTGGCGGACGGGGGATGCCGTTGTCCAAGCGTCCTCTAAAGCCGGGTAGAGTTCTCCGTTAGCCGTCAGCGGACCATTTTCAAGCAGCAAAAACTCCTGCGTTTCCCCCAAGCTTTCCTGTCGTACCACCCCGTAAACCTCTGGTAAATGCAGGCGATGGGGAAACAAACGTAAATACGGAGTAACGCGTTCGGGTAACTCGTCAGGCACATCCGGTGACAGATGGGGTGCGCGATCGCACCAAATTTGGGGGGCAACCACCTCATAGCGATCTGCAACCCGCTCTCCGAGAGGGATTTGGGCAGCAGCCGGGTCAGGGACCCAGAGAAAACGAATGGTTGGTGACTCGGAACTGCTCATGAATTCAAATGGTGTTGCTAGTAGAGCCTAAAACTAGGTTAATCAACAGAATACCTCTCTTGAAACCTTAACCTTTCAGACTATAGAAGAACATTTTCAGCAAATTTGTACTTGAGTGTAGCTCTGATGTAACTCCTGATGTTCTCAATGGGGTAGCTCTCGGCTTGGAGATAGACTGAAAGTAGATTCGCAATCTCTTTCGCTCGCTGGCATCACAGAGTATGAGTCATACAGTCTTTTGGTTGATTGCAGGTATTGTTCTGTGCTTGATGGAGCTGTTTTTACCAACGGCGTTTGTAGAATTTATGATGGGGCTAAGTGCCCTCGTGGTGGCTGGAGTTTCCTTGATTGTGCCCTACTTCGGTCTGCAAGTGGCACTTTGGATGATTGTCTCGCTGCTATTGGTGCTGTTAACGCGTCGCTTTCTGCCGAAGCGAAAAGTCTATGAAATTGAAGGATCGACCGAAGCTCAAACCCTAACGGAAATTTTACCGGGTCAAACGGGTCGGGTGCTGTATGAGGGAAATTCTTGGTCAGCCCGTTGTGCGGAAATGGATATGGCGATCGCCCCTAACCAAAGAGTTTATGTCATGCGGCGCGAAGGCAATATCTTGGTGGTCATGCCCCAAAATCTGTTAAGTTCCTAAATTTTCCTGCTTCCCCTTGTATCCGATCGGAGAAACTCATGGATAGCGATTCTGGGAGTTAATGTCCGGTGTCGAGCATTAACCCAGCCCATAGCTGAGATTTTTAGGATTCTATTTGTCTAGATTCAGGAGAGCCGATTATGGAACAGTTTATTCTCTTAGTTTTTCTCGCTTTAGGTGGCTCTGCAATGGCCGGCAGTGTCAAAATCGTTAATCAAAGCGACCAGGCTTTAGTCGAAACGCTTGGAAAGTATAGTGGTAAAAAGTTAGAACCGGGTTTGAATTTCCTCGTTCCCTTTTTAGACCGGGTTGTTTACAAAGAAACGATTCGGGAAAAAGTCCTCGATATCCCGCCCCAACAATGTATCACTCGCGATAACGTCGCTATTAGCGTGGATGCGGTGGTCTATTGGCGGATTATGGATATTGAGAAAGCCTATTACCGCGTGCAAAATCTCCATGCGGCAATGGAAAACCTGGTGCGGACGCAAATTCGTTCGGAAATGGGTAAACTCGAACTCGACCAAACCTTTACAGCGCGGACAGAAGTGAATGAAATTCTGCTGCGAGACTTGGATGTGGCAACCGATCCGTGGGGAGTGAAGATTACGCGGGTTGAACTGCGCGATATTATTCCCTCGAAGGCGGTACAAGATTCGATGGAGTTGCAAATGGCCGCAGAACGGCGCAAGCGGGCTTCTATTCTCACTTCTGAGGGCGAACGCGACTCGGCGGTGAACAGCGCCAGAGGGAAGGCGGATGCTCAGGTTCTCGATGCAGAAGCGCGTCAGAAAGCGGCGATTTTGGACGCAGAGGCTCAACAAAAGGCAACGATCCTGCGGGCGCAAGCCGAACGCCAAGAGGCGGTGCTCAAGGCGCAGGGAACCTCGGAAGCGATTCAAATTGTGGCTAAAACCCTCAAAGCCGATCCGCAAGCTCGCGAAGCGCTACAATTTTTACTCGCCCAACATTACATTGAGATGGGCGCTAAAATTGGCACCAGCGATAGCAGCAAGGTGATGTTTATGGACCCCCGCACAATTCCTGCGACGTTGGAGGGGATGCGCTCGATTGTCAGTCATGACAATGGGGAGGGGAGTGCAGAGACGTTTAATCCCGATGAGTTTAAGCATATCCGCTAACGGATGACCTCAAAGAGACGTTTCCCCAAGCGTCTCTTTGTCGGGTTTGGGACAAAATGTTACAAAATGGCACCCGAAGCGGATCGTTTTAGGTATTGTCCGTTCCCGCTTTTGCCAAGATAGCGATCGCCGTCTACAATGAGTTCTCCGCGCAAAAAGACTTTCTCAACTTTTCCGGTGACTTCTCGCCCTTCAAATAGGCTGTAATCTACCCTGGAGTGATGGGTAGCGGCGCTGAGGGTGTGGGTTTTATTGGA
>JAAHGE010000501.1 GCA_010672635.1 Desertifilum sp. SIO1I2
GACATCTCAGGCCCACCCACGTTGCGAGCCGGTATTCCGTCTGCCAACCCCTCCGCCTACATCGGCGCATCCACAGCCATCGGTACGCCCATTGCGATCGGCGTAGCAATACCGCTCTTCCTAGGGCAGATAAGGTGAACCATGCTCACCGCGCTTGTAACGCAAAATTTCTCTTTTTATTACAGGTCGTTTTTGCTCTTTGCCAATTACTAATTGGTAAGTAACAAGGCGTTCTGTATCCACAATTTTCATGCGAAACTTTAGTTCTATTTCAATATCCTCTTCTTTCTTGCCTCTGGTAACAACTTCATCAAATCCACCTCGAATCTGAAGGGCTTGGCGAATGTTATTCTTGAGGGTATCGCGCAGAAAGCCAAAAATATCAAATAGGGTAGATTTACCTGTTCCGTTAGCGCCAATGATGACACAAAATGCTGGAATATTTTTGATTTCTAAGGATTCAAATACGCGGTAATTTTTGATTTTTATAGAAACAATTTGCATAATACAATCTTTATCCTGATTTCATCTTCTATAAACAAAGCTCTAATAGAGCTGAGTCTCAAGGGGTAGCTTCTGGGGTGAGCGTGAGGCCGCGATAGACTTGTTCAATGGGGAAAGTGAAGTTAATGCTTTTGAGTTCTATAATGTCTCCTTGTTTGTAGTTCAGAATGAGCCAGTCACCCGCATCATTGTTATGATATAAGTCCATTTCAATGCTCGTATAATTAACTAATAAGTAATCTTTGAGTATTGGATTTTTGCGATACATTCTAAATTTACTGCCTCTGTCATAAGCTTCTGTTCTGGGTGATAAAACTTCCACAATTAAGCAGGGATAGGTAATATACTGGTTTGTGGTTTTGTCCCGCTCATCACAGGTTACACTCGCATCAGGGTAGGTGTAGTTATTGGTTTCGAGGATATTAATTCTGATATCGGAGTTGCCTGTAATGCAGGTGCTACCGTCCAAATGTGTATCAAACAGAGTTGTAAAACGGATAGCAATACGACCGTGATTGACGCTGCCACCACTCATGGCGTAAACTTGACCGTCGATGAGTTCATGTTTTTCGAGTTGTTTTTCTTCCCATTCAAAATATTCTTCGGGGGTTAAAGTTGTGGGAGGATCTTTAGCTAGGCTCATGATAGGGAGAGTTCCTAGTCAGCGAAGTGGATGAGATTACCCGATTTGTGAGTAACGATACGGTGATTTTAGCCTGATTCAGGTTGCTGGCTTAGAGCGTGCGCGATTCGACTAGAGCGATCTTTGCAGCTTTCTGAAGGAATCGCTCCCCTTATAATTCTTAACTCCAAAACCTTTCTTTTGCTAGGCCTGCATCGAGACTAAACGCAGTAAAAGGGAAGAGATCTATCTGCGGGTAAGCGCTTATGCCACAATACTTTGGTCAACTCCAAACCCTCGAACAGCCTTGGTCAACCCTGGGGGATGTACAATCGGTTCGTCAAGACTCGCGATACATTCGTTTTGAGTGTAATGGCCCAATTCTGGTTTTAAGTATTCTTGCAGATAATCTGATTCGCGTTCGCGTGTCGCCAACGGGAACCCTAAAACCCCGCAAATCTTACGCCGTTACCCAACCTGATGAACAATGGTCTGCGGTGGACTATCAGTTGAATGAAACCGAAGAGGCGGTAGAAATTACTACCTCCACAATGCGCGTGCGAGTTCAGCGCCATCCATGTCGGGTACAGTGCTTTACCCTAGAGGGTCAACCCTTTGCTCAAGATACCCCAATCGCACCCAATCCGCATGAAGAATTTCCCTCACCTAACCATAACCCACAAGCCTCCGTGGGGTGGCGCTTAAACTCGATTGCGACGTGGAAGCACATTGAAGCCGACGAGCATTTTTATGGGTTTGGCGAACGTACGGGACTTTTAGATAAACGTAGCGAAATTAAAACTAACTGGACGGTAGATTGCTTAGATTACGGCAATCTCACCGATAATATGTATCAAGCCATTCCCTTCTTTATGGCATTGCGGCCCCAGGTGGGATATGGGTTATTCTTTAATACCTCGTTTTGGAGTCAGTTCGATCTTGGGGTATCGCAACCTAGCGTTCTGCGTTTAGAAACGCATACTGACGAGTTAGATTATTACCTAATTTACGGCCCGGAACCCGCGCAAATTCTGCAAACTTATACGCAACTAACCGGACGAATGCCTTTACCGCCAAAATGGGCTTTAGGCTACCATCAATGTCGCTGGAGTTATGAATCTGAGGATATTGTACGCAAGTTAGCCCAGGAGTTTCGCGATCGCCAAATTCCCTGCGATGTGATTCATCTCGATATCGATTATATGCGCGGTTATCGCGTATTTACCTGGAGTCCCAAGCGGTTCCCCAACCCCAAACAACTCTTAGGCGACTTAGCCGAAGATGGGTTTAAAGTTGTCACCATTATCGATCCGGGGGTGAAGTACGAACCAGAGGGGGACTACTCGGTATTTGATGAAGGGGTACAAAGAGATTATTTTGTTCGCAAAGCCGACGGACAGTTATTTCACGGTTATGTGTGGCCCGATAAGGCGGTATTTCCCGACTTCTTGCGGGGAGAGGTGCGCGACTGGTGGGCGCAACAGCACAAAGATTTAACTGAGATTGGGGTAGCCGGAATCTGGAATGATATGAATGAACCTGCGATCGCGCTTCGTCCTTTTGGCGACAGTCATGAGAAAATAGACTTTCCCCTAGATTCTCCCGTCGGCGAACCGGGCGAGGGCATGACCCATGCAGAAGGGCATAATTTGTATGGGCTAATGATGGCAAAAACGGCCTTACAAGGATTGAAACAGGGACGTTCCCAAGAGCGATCGTTCGTTCTAACGCGGTCTGGTTTCGCTGGAATCCAACGCTATTCAGCCGTATGGACGGGGGATAATCAGTCCCTTTGGGATCATTTAGAGATGTCTATGCCCATGCTGTGCAACTTGGGCTTATCGGGCTTAGCGTTTGTCGGTGCAGATATTGGCGGGTTTGCAGGGAATGCGACGGCGGAAATGTTTGCCCGGTGGATGCAGTTGGGAATGCTGTATCCCATGATGCGCGCTCACTCTGCGCTTTCAACCGCTCAACATGAGCCGTGGGTGTTTGGTGAAGAGGTTGAACAGATTTGCCGCGAGTATCTGAATCTACGCTATCAACTCTTGCCTTATATTTATACCCTCTGTTGGGAAGCTTCCACCACAGGCGCGCCGATTCTGCGGCCTCTGCTGTATCATTTCCCCAATGACTCGCACACCTATACGTTGCACGACCAGGTGATGTTAGGCCCCTGGTTAATGGCCGCTCCGGTGTATCATCCTGGGGTAGAGTATCGGGCGGTTTATTTACCCGATGGCGAGTGGTACGACTGGCATAGTGGCGAGTCTTATCAAGGCCCCACGCATATCCTCGCCCATGCTCCCATAGACCGGATGCCCCTATACGTTCGGGCGGGTGCTATTATCCCGATGGCACCTGTAGCGCAGTCTGTAGATAAGCAACCCTCGGATACTTTGACGTTACGGGTTTGGCCCGGTGAGGGGGAATGGACGATGTATGAGGATGATGGACACAGTTTTGAGTATCAGCAGGGGGCTTACTCTACCACAACCTACCGCGTCAGTCGCGAGGGTGAAAAAGTCCGGTTTGAAGTCTCTGCACGTCAAGGAGAATGGAAGCCCCCGCAGCGGGAAGTGGTTGTAGAGGTAGTGGGTGTTGGCGAACAGCGCTTTAGTGATGATGGAAGCGATCGCGCTATAGTCGCATAACACCCAGAAACCCAGTTTTGATACCAACTCGCGCCAGAAACTGGGTTTCTCATTTCGGTTATTGATTTGATGAGGGCGATCGCTATCAATAACAATAATTAGCGTCTAAGGCAACGAATTAACTCTAGCAATGGCTTATGCGCTGAAACCTGAAACATGACTTTGCCTTAATTAAGCCACGTTCATATGCAGATCCACGATTTTGTAGCTGAAAAACTCAAAATTTCAACATAGATGTGGTTAAGTGGGTGAAGTGCGTCTAACGGTAAAAAGCAGAGGCAGCAAAGAGTTTGAGTAACCCCGTCTGCGGCTTTCAACCGTCCGCTACCATAAAAAGGTGTTAGCCTTATGGGGCTGATTCTATGACAAAAATCTCACCTTTACCGGGACTAGAGCTGCTAGGTGCAGTTACAAACAGC
>JAAHGE010000502.1 GCA_010672635.1 Desertifilum sp. SIO1I2
CGATCGCTGCGAATAATATAACGATAAGCCACGCCAAACAAAAAACCCGTCGATAGCGCGATCGCAATCCCCATTTGCAACAAGGCGCGATTTTTGCTTTTGGTTTGACGCGCGGGTTGGCACAGTTTGATGTAGGATGGCAAGATTCAACCACCCTATGGTCTGCGGCGATTTTGGGAGTTGAGAATATTTGGTTGTTTGCGATGACGGCTCTCACGCTAGACTGGACAATTCGCCAAAAGTGGATTAAACCTTTGGAGTAAAACTTTCTTGACGAAGAAAATCCGTTTAATTTAACCCTAATTAAATGAGATCGATCTAAAGTTTTATCAAGAAAATTGGCTGGGGTTCAGCAAACTTCTCAGAATGTTCATAATAGAGATAGAAAAGTCTCGCAGTTCGACTGGGCGGTGCTTCTACGTCAGCGATCTGGGCGCTCTCCAGTCGAGATACATCTCTCTATATCTTTTCAAGAACGAAGCTTTTTTAATAAACAACCTCCCCATTGAGAGATGCTCTAGAGGGTCAAGGCTGCAAAGATAGACCTAAGCTTGACCGGGTTCGATCTCGAGCTTGAGATGCTTCCTAGAAAATGGCATCTAGACGAAAACAATATTCATTAATTTGTTAATTTTTATTGCAATTATGATAATTTCGCGAGACACTCTTCTTCGATCCCCGACTGAAGAAAGTAAAATAGTATACAGACAAGAGGGCAATACCATGTTAGAACCACTCCATTCTGTAAGCTCCCCCGATTATACCGAAACTAGCGGACTTTCCCCCATTAGCGATCGCGTATTCGCCGGGGTGCGAGTCGGTTGTGCTTATTTATTAAAATTGAGTCGTGCTGTCGCGTTCTTAGGATTAGTAGCGATCGCGAGCGTTCCCTTATTGTGTCTCAGCTTGCTAACTCTCAGCGACGAAGGCGACAACCGTTAAGCCACCTCCCAAGCCATCCCTCGATAACCAAACGCGAATAGTTCCGGGTGAAACATCTCTGCGAGAATGCACAGTGAATCCACCAACCGAGGCCCCGGACGATTAAAGAAAGCATTACCATCCGTTACATAAACTTGCCTGTGTTGCACAGCTTTTAACTGTTGCCACTGCGATCGCTCTGCTAGTTGTGCCAAATCTTGGCGAGTGCGAGTCAAGTCAAAACCACAGGGCATCAATACCACAATATCGGGATCTGCCTCAACCAACGCTTGCCAGTCTACCCACGGCGAATGCTGCCCGCTGGTTGCTAAAATGGGTTGACCTCCAGCAAGCTGCACCAATTCCGGTATCCAATTCCCCGCAATCATGAGCGGTTCAACCCACTCAATGCAGGCAACTGTAGGATGAAATTCTAGCGACTGCGCCTGCGCTGTCACCTGGTTAACGCGAGATTGCAGCGAATTTAGAACATCACACGCATCTACCCCCAACTGCTGCGCCACCCTAGCAATATCGCCCCAAACCTCTGCTAGAGTATTCGGCTGTAAAGAAATAATCTGCGGTTGCGAGTCGATCGCCTCCTTCACCGCCGCTTCCACATCGGCTAGCGAACAAGCACAAACCTCGCATTGATCCTGCGTCAAAATATGCGTCGGTTGCAGTTGCCGAAGTAAATCAGTCTCAACCCGATAAACGCTCAACGCCGATTCTAAAACATTCGTCACCCGTTGATGAATTTCGCCGCTCGATCCGCTGGGATTAAACTGAGGCTGCGTGCAAGCGGGTAGACTCTGAACGGGTATGGGGTAGTCGCATTCGTGCGATCGCCCGACCAAATACTCCACCAAACCTAAACTAGCAACAATTTCCGTCGCACTCGGAATCAGGGAAACAATTCTCAACGGCTCAGTCATAATTTTTTCTTCGCCTGTCCCCCAAATTCTAGCCGATCGCTAAAAATAAGGGCTGCTGAATCTAATCGACTCAGCAGCACCTCCGAGAAATGATGGCGTTAAAACTTATTGAATAATATGGAAATAGTAAGCCGCAACCAAGAAGTTAACCGCTAAAAGCAGACCAAACCAAAAGGTACGGAACGGATATGGGGGTCTTGTGGTTGGGGGAACGGGCCGATCGGTGTTAGGGCTAATCACTGCCATGTAATGAACCTCCTAATTAGGATGTGATTTCTTAATAAATATCAGAATCTTACCCTGTTTGGGGCCACTCCAATTATTGATTTTTGTCTCATCAAGACTTGGCAAAAATCCCCTTTTAGTCTTACAAAGAAGGGTTATCCCTCTCCGGCATGGTAAGAACTGCGAACCAAGGGGCCCGAACGAACGTGAGAGAAACCCAACTCCCGCGCGATCGCCCCTAACGCCTCAAACGCTTCCGGGGTCCAATATTCTCGCACGGGTAAATGTTCTAAAGACGGCTGCATATATTGTCCGAGAGTAATGCGATCGCACTGCACCGCCCGCAAATCTCGCATCGTCTCCACCACCTCATCCCAGGTTTCCCCATGTCCCAACATTAACCCCGACTTCGTGGGAATGCTCGGATCGAGTTCTTTGACCCACCGCAACACCGCTAAAGAGCGATCGTACTTCGCCCCTCGGCGCACCGGATTGGTTAAGCGGCGCACCGTCTCCACATTATGATTAAAACACGCAGGCTTGGCCGCCACAACCTGGGAAACCAAATCGCGATCGCCCCGAAAATCCGGCGTTAGCACCTCAATTTGAACCCCCCGGTTCGCCTCCCGGATCGCCGCCATCGTCGCCACAAACACTCCCACCCCTTGATCCGCCAGATCGTCCCGCGCCACCGACGTTAACACCACATAGCGCAACCCTAACAACTGCACCGCCTCCGCCACCTTCTGCGGTTCTTGGGGGTCAAGTGGCATCGGTGCATGACCCTTATCCACCTGGCAAAACCCACAAGCCCGCGTACAAACCGGCCCCATCAATAAAAACGTCGCCGTTTGATTGGCATAACATTCACCCCGGTTTGGACAGCGCCCCTCCTCGCAAATCGTATGAATTTGCCGCTGCTTGATAATCCGCTGCACCGTCGATAACTCGCTCGCCTTCCCAATAGGGCGCTTTAACCACGTCGGTAGACCTTCTCCACCTGCCTGACGAGTAACCCGATCCGACTCCAAGTTTTTCATGCCGTCCTGTAATTTCGTCTATCACTGCAATAACACTCAGCCACCAATAATCTCTAGCGGTAGAGGCAAGGGAGTGCAAAACATTGTAAATTAGGCTAATCTCAGTGTAGTTTTCTAGTGCTCGTCTTGACTCAATCTTTTGGACTGAGGATTGAGCAGGGGCATTGTCAACAACCTACAATTTATAATTTAATCCTTAGAATTACCAGAAACAGGAGTCAGTCGTGGCACACAAGATCCTGGTTATTGATGACAGCAGAGTCATCCGGCGGATGGTGCGGGATATGCTACCAAAAGGGAATTTTGAAGTTTTGGAAGCCAAAGACGGGGAAGAAGGACTTAACTTCATCCGTCAAGAGCATCCCAACTTGATCATGCTGGACTTCTTGCTCCCCAAAATTAGCGGCTACGAAGTCTTCCAGCACATTCAGAACAGTGAAGACCTCCAGAAAATCCCCCTTGTGGTCATGTCAGGACGGGCTGAAGAAGTCAGCGAGAAGATTACCGAGCCTTTTGAATATTTTGAGTTTATTAAAAAGCCTTTTGAACAAAAAGAACTGATTGACGCGATCAAGTCAGCCATGAAAAAGGCAACTAAACCGCGTCCCCAAATGGCCTCAGCCGCCCCCTCGACTACCGCAGCCGCAGCCGCAGCCGCCCCCGCAGAAGCTGCCTCTGCTGCTGGTGGTGCTTCAGCAGCCGAAATTCAAGCCCTTAACGAAAAAATTGCCAAAATGCAAGCTGAAATTGACGGCCTCAAGAAGCAGTTAACCCAAATCGTCACGTTCATTAAGCAGAAGATCAAGTAACTTGCTCGGAAGTTGGGGCAGGTAAGGATGGGGGAAGGAGTGCAAAGTTCCGAGTTCCGAGTGGGGTTCTTAGTGCTGAGTGTAAAGTGCTAAGTGCTGAGTGGGTTTCTTAGTGCTGAGTGGGAAGTGCTGAGTGCTGAGTGGGTTTCTTAGTGCTGAGTGGGAAGAGAGTGTTGAGTCTGAAGTTTCCCCCATCCCCCCATCCCCCCATCCCCCCATCCCCCCATCCCCCCATCCCCCCATCCCC
>JAAHGE010000503.1 GCA_010672635.1 Desertifilum sp. SIO1I2
TAAAAAGACTCTGCCTTTCAGAGAGCGAGTTCGCTCCAATCGCCCTAAAGTATCAATTTTGCCTTTAAAATACGGAAGTAGCCCCTCCACGATCATTTTAGGAAACGACTGTGATTCAGGACTACAAAGGCTGGGTCATTCAACTTACCCAGCAGAATAACACTTGGCAAGTTTGTATCACTTCACCCGATGGGGTGAGTTCCAGACTCGGCTGTTTAGTCGGCTTTCATGCCGATCCAGAAGCGGCTCTTTTGGAAGCGCAATCTTGTATCGATCGGCACCAAACTGAAATTTTATTACGAGATATCCTGGAGGAGTGGTGCGATCGCGCTCTCATCTCTTGGCCGGAATGGGAGCATCTCAGCGCCTCCCTCACCCGTTGGGTTATCCAACATTAAGCCAACATTTCCTTCGCCCGTTGAATATTCTCGCGTACAGCGTTGGCTGAAACCTGCAACGCCTCTAACTCAGCATCAGTCAGGTTTAAACTCAGAACCTGACGCACGCCGCCACAATGAATCCAACAAGGAACGCCAATAAACACATCCTTAAGCTGATATTCGCCCTGGACGTAAGCCGCGACAGGCATTAAACGCGACTGATTGAGCAAAATGGCTTCTATCATCGAACAAACCGAGGAAGCAGGTGCAAAAAAAGCCCCCCCAGTTTGCATCAATTCCACAATTTCCGCCCCCCCATTGCGCGTTCTGGCCACCAAACGCTCAATGGTTGCTGCATCCAAAAGTTCTGTAATCGGAATTCCCCGCACCGTTGAAAACCGGGGAATAGGTACCATTAAATCCCCATGACTGCCTAAAACCGTGGCGCTGATATCCGCAATTGAGCATCCCAACTCCATTGCAATAAACGTCTCAAACCGCGAGGAATCCAAAATTCCAGCCATTCCTAGCACCCGATGGGGAGGAATTCCCGTCGCTTCCCAAGCGAGATAGGTCATCACATCGAGGGGATTTGTCACAATAATCAAGATCGCGTTAGGAGAATGCGCGATCGCCTTTTTGGCTGCCTCTACCACAATTCGAGCATTCGTCTTCAACAAATCGTCGCGGCTCATTCCCGGCGTGCGGGGTTTTCCGGCGGTAATTACCACAACCGAGGCATCAGCCGTATCAGCATAATCGTTGGTACCAATAATTTGGCGATCGTGACGTTCTACTCCCCTAGCCTCCATGAGATCGAGAGCAACCCCTTGGGGCCAACCCTCAAGGACATCCAGTAACACCACATCCGCCAAATTCTTTTCAGCAATGCGCTGTGCCAAAGTGCTGCCAACTCGACCTGCACCCACGACTGCAACGCGAGTGGGGGTACACATCATTGAGGAGAGGGGAGTAGAAGCCATGATTTAGATGCTATTTAAACTCTTCAAGTTGATCGAGACGCAACCAAATATTAGGGGTCGGAACTTGACCAAACTTCACCAAAGCATACTCTCCCCGCAAGTCTACCACCTCACCCTTGGTTTCAAACAGGTAGGGGGAAAAGCGCGAATCGCTTGCTTTTGCCTCTAAACTATTTTCTAACTTTTCGCGAACTGCGCGAACGAACGATCCTTTTTTAATCTTGGTCTCGGCCATAAAATTCAGTGCTAGCGTGCAACGAGATATCTGTTTGAATTTTAAAGGACATTGCCACTTGTGAGTGCTGCGCGGGCAAGAGAGGGAATTGGAAGTTGGGGAACAGGAGACACATCATCCTGTACTCACTCCCTAACCTCTTCCCAATCAGCACTCCATCAGGAGTTAGGGGAGATTGGCTGTTCGCTTTGTACTTTCTTATGACCACTTCGCGATCAATTCGATTAAGCTAGTCTAGTTATGACCTCAGTGTGAAAAAAAAGGAAAGTTTTCATGACGGCAAGTTCTGTCCAGTTAAAACATGAAATTAAGGATATTTCCCTAGCGGCTCTAGGGAGAAAGCGCATTGAATGGGCTGGACGGGAAATGCCTGTACTGCGGCAAATTCGCGATCGCTTTGCTCAAGAAAGACCGTTTGAAGGCGTTCGTTTGGTGGCCTGCTGCCACGTTACCACCGAAACGGCCCATTTAGCGATCGCCCTCAAAGCCGGTGGTGCAGATGCGCTCCTCATTGCCAGTAACCCCCTTTCCACCCAAGATGATGTTGCTGCCAGCTTAGTTGCAGATCATGGCATTCCCGTTTTTGCCATCAAAGGCGAAGATAATGAAACCTACCACCGCCACGTAGAAATTGCCCTCGACCACAAACCCAACATCATCATTGATGATGGTAGCGATGTGGTAGCAACTTTAATTGCTAACCGCCAAAACCAACTTGCCGATTTAATCGGAACCACCGAAGAAACCACCACCGGGATCGTCCGCCTCAAAGCCATGTTCAAAGATGGGGTACTCACCTTCCCCGCCATGAACGTCAACGACGCCGACACCAAACATTTCTTCGATAACCGCTACGGTACTGGACAATCCACCCTCGACGGCATCATCCGCGCTACCAACATCCTGCTCGCCGGAAAAACAGTTGTGGTTGCGGGTTATGGCTGGTGCGGTAAAGGAACCGCTTTGCGCGCTCGCGGTATGGGTGCGAATGTGATTGTCACCGAAATTGATCCAATCCGCGCTATTGAAGCCGTTATGGACGGTTTCCGCGTGATGCCAATGGCAGAAGCCGCACCCCAAGGGGATTTGTTTATCACCGTTACCGGAAACAAGCACGTCATCCGTTCCGAACACTTTGATGTGATGAAAGATGGCGCAATGGTTTGCAACTCCGGTCACTTTGATATTGAAATTGACCTCAAATCCTTGGGTGCCAAAGCCACTGAAATTCGCGATGCGCGTAACTTTACCCAAGAATATCGCCTGCAAAGCGGTAAATCGATTGTGGTCTTAGGAGAAGGCCGTTTAATTAACTTGGCGGCGGCTGAAGGCCACCCCAGTGCAGTCATGGATATGAGCTTTGCTAACCAAGCGCTGGCTTGCGAATACTTGGTGAAGAATCAAGGTAAGCTGGAACCCGGTCTGCACTCTATCCCCACTGAAGTAGACCAAGAAATTGCTCGGTTAAAACTCACCGCAATGGGAATTGCAGTCGATAGCCTCACCAGCGAGCAAGTTGAGTATATCAATAGCTGGAAAACAGGAACCTAACGCGGGGATGGAAGATGGGCGTCAGTTTAACGCCCTAACTCCTGATTCACTGTGCAGTTTCCTGAACTTTCGCTAACTAGAGTCAGAACATCTTTTGAAATCCCCTAAATTAGGGGATTTCAAGTATTGTCGTCCATCTATTTTCAGTTTCTCTTCCTCACCTGTTCAACCCTCAATTCCTACAATGGCTCGACTTTCTGTAGAACTGCAACGCTACTTTTTTGAAGAAGAACGCGCCTCTACTGTCACCCTATCGGAAATCCTATCGCTAGCGGGAGAGCGAATTTTTGGGTTTTTATTTGTTTTATTATCTCTGCCCTCAGCATTGCCCGTTCCTGCACCGGGTTATTCAGTGCCGTTTGGGATTGTGATTTTTTTATTAGCAGTGCAATTAATTGCGGGTGCTAAACAGCCTGCTTTACCAGAACGCGTCAGTCACCGACCCATCGCGCTGAAGCAAATTCAAGGGATTATGAAAGCAGGGATTCCTTGGTTGCGTCGGATTGAAACGATTGCGCGTCCAAGACTCATGGGGGTTTGTACCAGTTTACCGGGTCGGGTTGTGATGGGAAGCGCGATCGCTCTCATGGCGATTTCAATGATGATTCCGATTCCCGGTACCAATACCCTACCTGCGATGGGCATCTTCGTCACCGGATTTGGCTTAATGGAAGATGATGGCTTCATTAGCCTGGGTGGGTTAATTCTGTGTGTAATGGGGGCAATTCTCAGCACCTCCATTATCGTTGCCCTCTATATCGGTGGCAGCAATATTCTCGATTTGCTCAAAGATTGGCTTTCTACTCTTTAACCTTGAAATACGCGATCTAGCCCTTTATGGCGCAGTGGATTACCACCATTATGAATTCCCTCGGCTATGGGGGAATCGCATTGTTGATGTTTCTGGAAAACCTATTTCCTCCCATTCCCTCAGAGCTAATTATGCCTCTAGCCGGGTTTACGGTCGCTCAGGGTCAGATGAATTTTACCTTGGCGGTTCTCGCAGGTTTAGCCGGAACC
>JAAHGE010000504.1 GCA_010672635.1 Desertifilum sp. SIO1I2
CTTCCCGATCTTTCATCGGTTTCCCCCAGTCCCACCATAATCCCCGATTTGGTATACAACCAAGGGGCGCGTTGATGGGTTTTCTCCAGTAACTCTAAACTGCGATCGTAGCTGCCTTGAGGACGCACGCGACGATACAGCCGGGGAACCGTTTCTGTATTGTGGTTAAGAACTTCCGGCTTGGCTTGCAAAACCAGTTCTAACGCCTCCCAATTGCCACAAAAATCGGGAATTAAGACTTCAATAGTGGTTTGGGGCATAATGGCTCGAATTTCCGCAATACAGCGCCCAAACTGCGCCGCACCGCCATCGGGTAAGTCGTCGCGGTTCACGGAGGTGATCACCACATGGTTGAGGTTAAGGCGGCGCACGGCTTCAGCGAGGCGCAGCGGTTCTGTAGGATCGAGGGCTTTGGGTTTCTTCTCAAAGTCAATATCGCAGTAGGGACAAGCGCGAGTGCAAGCCGGCCCCATAATCAAAAAGGTAGCAGTTCCGGCGTTAAAGCATTCGCCAATATTTGGACAAGAGGCTTCTTCGCAAACTGTGTTTAATCCCAAGTCCCGGAGAATGCCTTTGACGTTTCCGACTCTTTCCCATTGTGGGGCTTTCACCCGCAACCATTGTGGCTTGACTGTCACCGTTTCTCTGTTCCCTTGTACGTTGATGGCGATCGCTAAAGTAATTTTAAGTTAATTTTGCCGACAAGGTGATATTATGGATAAGTCGCTTCACTTTACGGGATGTAGCGCAGCTTGGTAGCGCACCTCGTTCGGGACGAGGGGGTCGCAGGTTCAAATCCTGTCATCCCGATTGATTCATCTCAGCCCCAAGGGCTTAATTTTGTTTATGGTGGTATTGGAGAGTGACTTGCTGTTACTCCTCAATCGCCATCCACCTTTCCAGAGAACCAGAAATGGTGCTAGATACATTCACGCAACTATTGAGCTTTGAAGACTATCTATGATATTGAAGTTGCAGCTAGGTTAGGATGTTTTGATCGACTTCATATTTGGCCTGACCCTGAGCTTCGAGGATATGTAGATGAAGATAGATTAAATCAATGGTTATATCAACCAACGATCGAAAAGTGGGATAAGTTGGTACCTATGCAAAATAAAACTAAAAAGAATTGTAAGAAATTAAATTATGAATTATCACTAAAGAGTGGTGACTCATAATTTAATGTTATATTCAGTGACGAAAATAAAGGGGGCTAGATAACAAAAAGTCTTGATTCCGAGAAGCAAGAAATGATTTATTGTGTCTAAAGAATAGAAACTAAAAACAATAGGTTGTGCTGAATGCTTGGAGGGCTAGAAACTAAATTGTTCTCCAAAACTCTCGGCGAAAAAGACTTGCTCTACGTCAAATCTGCCGCCGTATGCTTTTTTAGGTTCCTCGGCGGCGTATCCCATCGGCAGCAAACAACACACATCTACCTCATCGGGAATTTTAAACGCTTCCTTAACTTGAGCGCTCACAAACCCCTCCATTGGACAGCTATCGACGCCAAAACTTTTGGCCACAATCATTAAATGAGCTACGGCTAACATTGTATGGCGATTTGTCCAGGCTTCCACTGACTCAAAACAGGGATGATTTTCAAACAACTGGGGAATGGCTTGGCGGATATAATCGGCATAAGCATCGGGTACGGCGTCGTGTTGCTTGCCAAGTTCAATGACTGATTCGATATAATCTGATTGGGAAACGCGGCGATCGCCACAGCAAATTAACACTAGCGGCGCTTCCCCCACTTGACGCTGATTGAACGCACAAGCCTTGAGGCGATCGCGATTTTCTGGGTCTTTTACCACAATAAATCGCCACGGTTGCAGATTGTAGCCCGAAGGCGATCGCAATCCCAAGCGAAAAATCTCCTCTAAAAGCACTTCCGGAATCGGATCGCTTTTAAAAGAACGTTCCGCGCGTCGCTGTTCAATCGCATCCTTTAGCCCATAAGTGGGTTGAATCTTCATAAACTTACTCTAAGCCTAACTCGCGTTTAAGGTGATTAATCGACTTCGTACCAATGTAATTATCCGAGCAGATAATCTGAGGCGGACGAATAATATCCTCCCGACCCGCAGACACCGCCGCCTTCACCACCGGAAAACTGACCGGGTCGGTGACAATGACCTGAGCAGAGCGTACCATAGCATTCAGCTTATAGTGATCTGTAATTTGGGCAGTCATCACCAACAAATCGTCCCCCCGGAGGCTATAGATAATCACCTCAGTGGCCCGCAAAATCCCAGAACTGAGACTCACAATTCCCAAACACGTCCCTTTGGGCAGATTCTTAACCAGATCGATTTCCTTACCATAGTCGTAGATGTCCACTGGAATCACCCGAACAGATTTAGGGGCTGCGATCGCTTCGGCTTCAGCGATAAAATAGCGGCTTGTCACCACTGTACCCGACCGCGTTTGATCCAGAATCTGGCTCAACTCCTCTAGAGGAACCAATTGCAGCGGTGTTTGCAGCGCTTGTTCCAACTCTTTGGCCATCAACTCACCCACCCCAATATCTTGAGTCGGTGCAGTCACCAACACCCGCGCGCTACACCGCAAGCGCCAGTCAATCTCCGATAAGAATAACTCCCGCGCCTCACTCAGCGTACAGCCTTGCTTGAGTAACTCATTCAAACTACCTTGGACAATCGAACGCGCTTGGGGGTATTGTTCAAATAACGGCGATCGCGTATTCGTTCCCGCCTCATCCCCTTGCTTGCGGACATAAATTCCCGACCCGGCCAACGCCTCTACAAATCCGGTATCCTCAAGCTGGCGATAGACCTTGCTAATCGTATTGCGATGAAGACCCGTTTGCATCGCCAAAGCACGGGTACTTGGAAGTCGATGACCCGGAGGAAACTGCCGAGAGGCGATCGCAAACCGGATCTGATTAAATAATTGTGTAGATGCAGGGATATCACTATCCGGCTGAATATGAAATTGAACCATTAACCTATTTAGCCTCCAGAGAGTTCCAGCGCGGAGCGAAGGTAGCTCTGTCTCTAGGATATGCTGATCTTTGTGCGGAATCTAAATTGGGAATTGGGAATTGGGGATGAAGAGGATGGGGGGATGGGGAGGTGGGGGGAAGAAGGGAATTGGGAGTTAGGAGTTAGGGGTTGGGGATGAAGGGAATTGGGAGTTAGGAGTTAGGGGTTGGGGATGAAGGGAATTGGGAGTTAGGAGTTGGGGGTTGGGGATGAAGGGAATTCAGGGTTAACCCTAATTACTTCCAGACTTCTCAGCAGTCGTAACTTTTTGAACTCAGAACTCTATTCCCACTTGGAACACCGCTGCTTGGTATGCAAGCTACGGAACTCGGAACTCTTTCCCCCCCATCTCCCCATCCCCCTATCCCCCACTCTCTTCCCCACTCAGCACTCAGCACTTTACACTCAGCACTCAATAAGGAGAAAGATGTTACAGACCGCTAGAGTTAAAATTTCCAATGGCGACTTTAAACTGGATGCTTACTTAGCGCAACCTGAAGGCGAGGGGAGTTATCCAGGGGTGATTGTCCTGCAAGAAATCTTCGGGGTGAACGCTCATATTCGCGAAGTGACCGATCGCATTGCCAAAGAAGGGTATATTGCGATCGCACCCGCCTTATTTCAGCGTCAGGCCCCTGGTTTTGAAGCAGGCTACACCGAAGCCGACATTCAAGAAGGACGAGAATACAAAAATCAAACCACCGCAGCCGAACTCCTCAGCGACATTCAAGCCGCCATCAACTACCTCAAACCCTTCCCCTATCGCAAACCCGGCGGTATGGGATGTATCGGCTTCTGCTTTGGGGGCCACGTCGCCTACCTCGCCGCTACCCTAGAGGATATTAAAGCCACAGCCTCGTTCTATGGGGCAGGAATTGCCACCATGACCCCTGGCGGTGGCGAACCGACCCTAAAGCGCACTTCCGAGATTAGAGGCACCCTCTACGCCTTTTTTGGTAACGAAGACGCCAGCATTCCCCGCGAACAAGTTGACCAAATTGAAGCCGAACTCAACAAGCACCGAATTCCCCACGGTATTTTTCGCTATCCCGGTGCCGATCATGGCTTTTTCTGCGACCATCGAGCTAGTTACAATGAAGCGGCAGCATCTGATGCCTGGACGCAGGTGATGCAGCTTTTTAGTCG
>JAAHGE010000505.1 GCA_010672635.1 Desertifilum sp. SIO1I2
TCCCGTGGATAATATCAATCAACCTGCCTTAGCGGCTGCTTTAACTGAAAGTCTCCTGTTAGCGGGTAAACTTCCCGAAACCGCCTTAACTCCCACCAACTACGGAATTTGCGCCACCCTTAACGGGAAAATTGTGGTCAAAGCACCTGACTGGGCCTATATTCCCCACATTAGCGTCAATCGCTCGGAAGTGATTCGCAGCTATACCCCGCGCCTTCAAGGGGAAATTCCTACCCTGGTTCTAGAATTCCTCTCAGACACCGAGGGTGGCGAATATTCCGTCAAGCAAACCTATCCCCCCGGTAAATTCTTCTTCTACGAACAAATTCTGCAAGTCCCCAACTATGGTATTTTTCAGCCAGATACGGGCGTATTAGAACTCTATCGCCTCAGCGAGAACCAGCAGTATCGCCTGGAATCTCCTAACGAACAAGGTCAGTTTTGGATACCCGAAATGCAGCTATTTTTAGGGGTAGGCCCTGGAAGCCGAGAAAACCGCCAAGGCGACTGGCTGCGCTGGTGGGATGAACGGGGAAACTTGCTATTGTGGGCTTCTGAACGCGTTGAAATGGAACGCCTTCGCGCCGAACAGGAACACCAACGCGCCGAACGGTTAGCGGCTCAACTCCGGGCTGCGGGAATTGAGCCAGAGATGGATTAAAGGCCCTCGATTTGCCCTTCTGCGTGGTGTACAACGGCGCGTAATTGGTCTAATGTGTGGGAGGTTGCGTCTTCCCATAAACCCCGCTGATGGGCTTCTAGTAAGCGCTCTGCAATGTCACGCAAGGCCCAAGGGTTTTTCTCTAGGATAAAGGCTTGCACTTCGGGATTGAAAACATAAGCTTGTGTTACTCCTTGATACATATAATCCGCAACGCAATGGGTAGTAGCATCATAGGCAAAGAGAAAATCGATGGTAGCGGCTATTTCAAATGCGCCTTTGTAGCCGTGACGCATAACGCCTGCGATCCATTTGGGGTTAATGACACGGGAACGATAGACTCTGGCAATTTCTTCTTGTAGCTTGCGAATGCGCGGGTTTTGGGGGACGGAATGATCGCCAAAATAGGTTTGCGGGTTGTTCCCGGTTAAGGCGCGTACTGCGACGGTTAAGCCACCTTGAAATTGATAATAATCATCTGAGTCGAGTAAGTCGTGTTCGCGGTTATCTTGATTGTGCAAGACGATTTGCATTTGTTGGAGGCGGTTTTTGAAGGCTTCGGATGCAGAAATTCCAGAGAGTTCTCCGGTTAGGGTTGTAGTTTTTGTGTAGGCGTAACCGCTCCAATTGAGATAGGCTGTGGCTAAGTCCTGGTCATTTTGCCAGTTTTGCGATTCAATGAGTCCTTGCAGTCCGGCTCCATAAGCACCGGGTTTTGAACCAAAGACTCGATAGCGCGATCGCACTTTTGCCTGTTCTAAACTTAACCCAGACTCGACCCAAGCGATTTCTTCCCGTTGGACTTGTGTTGCTAAGGGGTTATCTTCTGGAGGTTCGTCTAAACTCGCAACTGCATTGACTGCACTATCAAATAAATCGATTAAATTACTAAAGGCGTCGCGGAAAAACCCCGAAATTCTCAAGGTCACATCTACGCGCGGACGACCTAACGCCGAAACGGGTAAAATTTCAAAATCGACTACTCGCCGCGAAGCACCATCCCAGACGGGACGAACGCCAAGTAAGGCTAAGGCTTCTGCAATGTCGTCGCCTCCCGTTCGCATGGTGGAGGTTCCCCAAACGGACAGTCCTAGGGTTTTGGGATATTCGCCGTTTTCTTGGGTATAACGTTCAATTAAGGCTTCGGCTGCTTTTCGGCCAATATCCCAGGCGGTTTCGGTGGGAAGGCTGCGGATATCTACAGAATAGAAGTTACGACCTGTAGGTAATACGTCAGCGCGATCGCGAGTAGGTGCGCCGCTAGGTCCGCTTTCAACAAATTGTCCATCAAATCCGCGTAGCAGTTGAGTGATTTCTTGGGAGGTTTGTTGCAAAGCGGGAAGCAAAAATTCACCCATCCAAGTCAGTTCTTTTGCAGTCTGGGGAAATTGTTTTTCAACGGTTTTTATCTCTATTTTTCCCCCAATTAATTGTTCTACCCACTGAATCGCCTGAAGTTCGATAACCTCAACAACATCCCCTAAAGTATGACAATTTTTCTTCTCCCAACCGGGTTTCAATTCTGGATCTACAGAGTTGAAAATAAGGTTCTCTCCTAGTCTTCCCCCCATCCCCCCAAAACAGGGTTGAGCAAAATCAGCCGTCAGGGGGTCAAAATCTAAACCCCAATCTTGAGCAATGGCGCGGGTAATTCCTTGGGGCCGAGAACGAGAAATGGCAATGATTAAATCGCGCAGTTGTTCGCCTTGGGGACATTGACCAAAAATATGCAGGCCGTCGCGAATTTGGGCTTCTTTTAATTCACAAAGATAGCCATTGGCTTGGATCAAAAATTCAGTAAATTCTGTGGGAGATTCTAGGCGAACTCCGGCTAAATCTTGGTCTAGATTTTCTTGGCGAATGAGGGTAAAAATGCGATCGCGAATCTTACTCAGTCTTCCCGGATCGAGGCTTTCGGCTTCGTAATACTCGTCAATTAAGTTTTCTAGCTGTTGCAAAGGGCCATACAGTTCCGCCCGCGTTAGGGGGGGTGTAAGATGGTCGAGAATTACGGCTTGCGATCGCCGTTTCGCTTGGGTTCCTTCCCCCGGATCGTTGACAATAAACGGATAAAAGTGCGGTAACGGTCCTAACGCCACTTCGGGATAGCAGTTTTCGGATAAAGCTACGCTTTTCCCAGGTAGCCATTCTAAGTTACCGTGTTTGCCGATATGCGCGATCGCATCTGCCTGAAAATATTCTCTCAGCCAATGATAAAACGCTAAATATTCATGAGTCGGCTCTAAATCTGGCGCATGATAATTTAACGCCGGATCGCGTTCGTATCCCCTCGCCGGTTGAATTCCCACAAAGATGTTACCCAGTTGAATTCCTGGTATGGGGATGGGGAGATGGGGGGAAGAAGGGGTAAATACTGACTGACTAGCACACTTCTCGGAACTCGGAACTTGGAACTTTGCACTCTCTTCCCACTCAGCACACCGCTGCGCGGAAGCTCGCAACAGCACTTTACACTCAGCACTTAGTTTCCCCCAACGGCTTTGCATTCCCTGTTGTATGGGTTGGGGTAATTGGGTGAAGTAGGCTTGATAGTCAGCGTGAGATAATTGTTGGCGAATGGGACGTAGATGCATTCCTTCTAGATCGTTGGTGACGCCTGCGGTGAGGCGTTGCATCAACTCCTCGCCGGTTTGGGGAAGGTTTTCTAAGGTATATCCGGCTGCTTGTAAGGCTTTGAGAATTTCTACGCAACTTTCGGGAGTATCTAAGCCTACACCATTGGCAAGTCTGCCATCGCGGTTGGGATAGTTGGCTAGAATCAAGGCGATGCGACGGTTTTTTGGGTGAGTTTGTCGAAGTTTAACCCAATTTTGTGCGAGTTGTGCGATAAATTCAATCCGCTCGGCTTCCGGCTGATACACTACCACATCAGTTTCTAGGGTGTCATTCCACTGCTGTACGCCTTTAAAGGAGACTGCACGGCTAACGATGCGTCCATCAACTTCGGGGAGTGCAACATTCATCGCCACATCTCGCGGAATTAACCCCCAGGTTCCAGACTGCCATTGTTCTAGGGTACTGCTGCTGAAAATCACTTGCAAAATGGGGACATTCAGGCGAGAGAGGAATGCATCGGCGGCGGGTTTCCCAATGGCAAAACTCGTGGTATTGAGAATTAAACTAATATTTTGGGGTTGGAAATGGGTTAAGATTTCACCTTGACAGGCGCGATCGCGCAATGAAGAGACAAATAAGGGAACAGGTTCTACGTGACGTTGGATCAAGGCTTGACACAAAGCCTCAATCGGGGCAGTATTGCCAGCCAGATAGTGGGCGCGATAAAACAGGATACCCACTTTCCCCTCAACATTGACAGGTTTTTGTGGAAACGGATATACCCCAACTTCAGGAACTGGTTGTGGGGGTGGCGGGTTGTAGTGGGTTTTCAGGCAAGTATCAGCAACAAACAATAAGGCATTGCGATAATTTTCGACACCGCCTTCAGTCAAATAGCGCCAACAG
>JAAHGE010000506.1 GCA_010672635.1 Desertifilum sp. SIO1I2
TGTATTACCAAACCAGGAAGTCGCGTTAATCCAACCGGATCGCGACGTTCCTTTGGGGTTGCGCGTTTTATGACTCCAGATTAATCAATTACTCTAACCAAACCTCGTTTAATCCCATCAAAAACTTGATTAATTAATGATTGCTCAGTGGGATTCAGGGATTGTTTAGATAGTAACGCATTCATTAACATCTGCTGGTCGGCACGAGTGAGTTTGTAGGATGAGATGATTTGGTCCACGAGGGACTCAATTGCAGAATGCGAGTTGCTGTGAATGGACATGAGCGCAAACCAAAGCGAGTTGTGCAGTGAAGTTGTCAAGTCTAGTAGGACACAAAGCGCGGATGAGAACAGTAAAGTTCGCAACCACTCCGACCGTGTAAAGAATTGTTAAAACGAGGCTTAGATTAGTGTAAAGCTTGTGGAAGATACAGACATCCAACTTTTGTTAGAGCTTAAAACCCACGAAAAATTTATGGGGATCGATTTTCTCGCGCCGAGTTTCCCGCAAGCCGGATCGCCCAGAAAACGCTAGAAAGTAATACTACCGTCTCTAAAGGACAGTCATAGGATGCTGAAACCTTGTCAAAGGCTTCCAGCAGGCTGAACCCGAATTCTTGCGAATCATCCGCATTACTCATCTCTGCTCTATTTGAAATTTATTAAAGACCCCTACAAAAATTAACAAACATCTGCATAATTCTAATATGCTCTTTGATGCCTCAGTATACTTACTGAACTTTTGATGCAAGACTCATTACAAAAAGTTTTTCAATCCTCTATTAACGTTCGCAGTCTCGCTGGGAGCAACATCTTAGAGCGTGCTAGCCCCTCGCCAACCCGATTTAGCCATTTTGACGACCCCTTTGGAAGCGCCTTACCCCTGGGTGAAGTTCTCCCCGTCTTTCTTTATTTTGTCCGTCAACATCCAGAGCGGCTGTGGAACTGGAGTTTTTTACCGTTTGGAATTTTTATGCTTTTTTGGAGTTTGAGTAATTTCATTATGATTTGGATACCGCGATTAACATCAAACTGGTTAGGCCATCCGGCAAAAAGCGTGGCTCAGGCAAGTACAATGGGGGCTTTACCGAGCTTTACGCCCTTCAGACCTCCAACGCCAACTGCGGTCGATCCCTTGAGCTTAGAACGGATTATTAAACATCGGGTGGATGCTCAAACCACAGAATTATTCCAAGAAAACCAAAAACTGAAGCAAGAATTGACAACTCTGCATCGTCTGATTGCCAATGCTCCGGTTATTGTGTATGCAGTCGATCGCAAAGGACGATTTACTCATATTGAAGGCAAAGGTATCGAACACATCGGCTTATCCGAGTCCGTTGTGGGTCAATCGGCACTAGAGCTTTATCAAGATCAGCCCTATATTTTAGAAAATTTGCGTCAAGCCCTCAGCGGCAGCGAACATTCTTGGATTGCAGACTATGAGGGATGGGTATACGAACACCGAACCTCTCCCTTATTACAGCCAACAGGAGAAGTAGCAGGTTTTGTCGGTATTGCCACTGATATTACTGAGCGGGTGCGGGCAGAAGATACGCTGAAGCTCACTCAGTTTTCAGTCGAGCGCTGTGCGGATGCTATCTTTTGGATTGCTCCTGATGGTAAGTTACTCTATGTCAATCGCGAAGCGTGCCGTTCCTTGGGGTATTCGCGCCAGCAACTTTTAACAAAAACGATTCACGATATTAATCCAGATTTGACAGAAGGCGCTTGGGCCTATCATTGGAATGTTTTAAGCCGTTGCGGTTCGTTGACGATTGAAGCGCACCATCGCACCCAAACCGGGCGTTTATTCCCGGTGGAAATGACGATCAACCATTTGCGGTTTAATGGCAAAGAGTACCATTGTGCCTTTGTCCGCGATGTGAGCGATCGCAAACAAGTCCTAGACGCCCTCCGCCAGTCCAAAGAAAAACAAACCCGCCTAATCTCCTCGCTTCGCAAACAAACCAGCAAACTGAAAAATACCCTCCAAGAACTCCAACAAACCCAAATTCAACTGATCCAGACAGAAAAGATGTCCTCTCTCGGTCAGTTAGTCGCCGGAGTTGCCCACGAAATTAATAACCCCGTTAACTTCATTACAGGCAATCTTCACTACGCTAACGCCTATATTGCCGATGTTCTGGCCATCATCCACCTGTATCAACAGCACTATCCTCAGCCAGTTCCGGAAATTGTAGAACTCTCAGAAAGCATTGAAATTGAGTATATTCTAGAAGACTTACCCAAACTCCTAGGCTCCATGCAGCTAGGGGCGGATCGCATTCGTCAAATTGTCCTGTCTTTACGCAACTTTTCGCGCTTAGATGAGGCCCAAAAGAAACCCGTCGATATCCATGAAGGGTTAGACAACACCCTATTGTTACTGCAACATCGACTGAAAGAGAAATCGGGAGCCTTGGGAATTCAGTTAGTCAAAGATTACGGCAAACTTCCCCAAATCGAGTGCTACGCCGGACAGTTGAATCAAGTCTTTATGAACTTATTGAGCAATGCCATTGACGCCCTAGAAGAAGCAGTTGAACGGGGACAATTTTCCGCCAAACCAGGGGGCCCGCAAATCTGGATTCGCACTGAACGCTCCCACCCCGATCGCATTACCATTCGGATTGGAGATAATGGCCCTGGCATCCCCCCAGAAGTCTTGCAGCGCTTATTCGATCCCTTCTTTACCACTAAACCTGTCGGTAAAGGAACGGGGCTAGGTCTATCCATTAGCTATCAAATCGTGGTAGAACGCCATCGGGGTCAGTTGCGTTGCGTTTCTGAACCGGGACAAGGGGCAGAATTTACGATTGAGATTCCCGTATAAGTTACAAAACGCCGAGAAGGTGTCTTGCTGCCAAAAAACACCCAAGATTTCCGGCAACATATTTTGTTAAAGTATGGCGTTTCTCCCCTCGCAGCTACTACCCTAGTGATGTCAGGTTGAGGAATACTGCTGTGGATGCTGGGAAGCAACAAATTTTAGGTTATTTCATTGAGGAAGCTAAAGAGCATCTCGATACCCTGGAACAAGGTTTGTTAGATTTACAATCCACTATGAAGGACACCGAACGGGTGAACGAAATGTTCCGAGCGGCTCACTCTGTTAAAGGGGGAGCCGCCATGCTGGGGTTTAGCAGCATTCAAAAGATTGCTCACCGCCTAGAAGATGGGTTTAAGATCCTCAAGGAATATCCCATTACACCCGACCAAAAGCTAGAGTCCTTATTTATTCGGGGATTCGATCCCCTCCGCGATTTGCTGGGTCGTTTGCAAGGGCCATTCGGCTTGCGCGATGAAGAAGCGGATCAACTGGTACAAGAGGCTGAACCTATTTTTAATCAGCTTCAGGCCCACCTGAATGAGTTATTAGGTGAGGCGGGTATTAGTGTAGAAGATGAAGAGATGCCTGTACCTGCGGCTCAAAGAGTCGCGCCCCCCGAGATTGTCGCTCAGGTGACAGCAGTCTTGCGACAAATGTTACAGCAGTTTCGCCAAGCTCCCAACCCGGCCAATCGTCAGGAGTTGGAACAGTTGTGCGGTAGTTTGCTCAATGTTGGCGAAACCAGCCAGACTTGGCAGAATTTGATTCAAACGGCTCAAAGCGCGATCGCCAATCCTCAATTTTCCTATGTTACGCTTGCGCCATTGGTCATCAAAGAAATCCGCCAAGCCAGCGAACTCGTACAAGCCGGACGAGTTGATGAGGTGTCCCCGTCTTCCCAACTGCAACAGCTAGCCGCACAATCTGAAAAACGGCGTATCGCCCTCACAGTGGAACCCAACGCCGCCGCCGAAGCCATCATCGCTGCATTCAACCAACAGCAATTATCCCAGTTGATTGAGCGGTTACAAACTGCCGTTAAGTGAGGAAAAGGGTGGGGGAAAAGAGTGCTGAGTGCTTCTCTAAGTGCTGAGTGTAAAGTGCTGAGTAGGAAAGGAAGTGCTGAGTTTTCAGTGTGTGTCTAGAGCAAGCAATAGCTACTTTCCCCAACCCCTAACTCCCATCCCCCCATCCCCCCATCCCCCCACCTCTTCTTCCCCCGTACCCCTGCTAAAAGACTTATGGATGCCCGTTAGCCTGCAATGGCAGAAGCACTAATATTGAACTAATGGTACCCTGCGTTTAACTCGCG
>JAAHGE010000507.1 GCA_010672635.1 Desertifilum sp. SIO1I2
ATGCAAGAAGTGGTTGCAGGTGCCAAAGCTTGTCATAAAGTCTTGCCAGACGATGCGATCGCAAAAATGCGGGATTCTAGAAACTGCAATTGCTGATAAAGCATGGTCATTCGCGGTAAACTGGCTCCTGCTTGAGTTGCCAGTCGTAGGGGATTGCCAAAAATCGCTTCAATCTCTAAAGGGTTGCCTGCCTCGTAATCGAGCTTCATGCTTGTTTTGTAGGGTTTCATTTTGGCGGTATTGTCCAGCATTTTTGCGATCGCATCGTCTGGCAAGACTTTATGACAAGCTTTGGCACCTGCAACCACTTCTTGCATCAACTCGGTGGCTAGGGTGCGGATGGGAGGATGGCTCATCATTTCGGCGGTGGTGGCATCTAGAACGACGGATAAACCATTAAAGGGAATATTCCAAACTAACTTTTGCCAGCGGGCTAGCAATAAGTCTTCGCTCAGTTGAATGGGGATATTGGCTTGTTCAAAATCCTGTTTCACCTGTTGCATCCGTTCGGTAATGCCGCAGGGACGATAATTTGGGGCATAATCGCCGAGGGTAATGGCACTGTAATCGAGGTGGCGGATATGACCGGGGCCGACTTTGTTAGAACAAATAAAGCACAATCCCCCCATCACGCGATCGCCCCCTGCAATCTTTGCCACTTCTGGCTCAATTCCTAAGCCATTTTGCAAAACCAAAACCCAGTTATGCTCGTGCAATAAAGGCGGTAACAACTGGGGGAGTAAATGATTTTGCGTGGTCTTCAGGGCTACAATGACGACATCGCACGGCGGCATGGCTCGCACATCTGCATAGGCGTTTACTTGGGGTAAGGTAAAATTTCCCTCTGGAGACTCCACCACTAGACCGGAGTGTCGCACCCACTCATAATCGCGATGCAGCAAAAAATGCACGTCTAAACCCGCTTTTTGCAGGCGCGCCCCGTAAAATCCTCCTAATGCTCCGGTTCCTAAAATGGCGTAACGGCGACTGGACATAGCAATTTTTTAATTCACAAGCTTCCAACAACAAAATACTGGGTCTTTTGCCTATATAATCACTGAATGGTGATATAGATATCAAAAGAATGCTTCAATCTCTGCCTCCTCTCCAGATCGGTCAATATCAGATTCGCTATCCGATTGTCCAAGGCGCGATGGCTGTTCGCGTTTCTGGAGCCAAATTAGCAGCGGCGGTTGCCAATGCTGGGGGAGTTGGAGTAATTTCAGCCTTTGGTTTAGGCTACTACTATTCGGACTATTGGAACAGTTGCCGTAAATCGCAGCAATGGCTAGAAGCCAATCGTTTAGCCTTAACGGACGAACTTTACCAAGCCCGTCAACTTAGTCCTCGCGGCATCCTGGGGGTGAATCTGCTGGTTGCTACGCGAGGCTATTTGCAATTGGCACAAACGGCGGTGTCTGAGGGAGCCAATATAATTTTCACGGGTGCCGGACTGCCGTTAGAGTTACCAGAATATACAGCCCATGCGCCGGATGTCGCGTTAGTTCCGGCGGTGGCGAGTGTGGAGGCGGCGCTAACGCTTTGCCAAACTTGGAAGCAACGCTATAATCGCCTTCCGGATGCGCTGATTGTGGAGAATTGCCAGTTAGCGGGAGGACATATTGGGACGCAATGTCAAGAAACGAGCGACTTTAGTATTGCAACGGTGCTTCATCAACTGCGAACTGTGCTGAATTGGGAACTGGGGGTAAAGATTCCCTTAATTGCAGCCGGAGGGGTTTGGCAACGCGGCGATATTGAACGATATTTGGCAATGGGGGCGAGTGGCGTGCAGGTGGGGACTCGCTTTATTGCCACCCAAGAATGCGATGCGGCTCCTGCTTATAAGGCGTTTCATGGGGCGGCGAAGGCTGCGGATGTGGAAATTGTTTTGAGTCCTGTGGGCAAACCCGCCCGCGTGCTGAAAAATGATTTTAGCCAACGTTTGGTGAAGGGTCTTTCTCAAACTGAGAAACGTTGCGTTGCCAATTGTTTAACGGCTTGTTTGTGTCGCGATCGCGGTCAGACCTATTGTTTGTTGCAAGCGTTGACTAAGGCATCTCAAGGCGATGTCGAACAGGGGTTAGTGTTTTCTGGTGCAAATGTGGGTCGTACTTCAACCATTATTCCTGTCGAGGAATTAATGCAAGAATTGGCAGGCTAGTGTGCTCTGTGCTTTGAGGAGTTAAATTTGGGGAAGCGTCCACAGATCTGCACACCCCTCATGAATCGCTTTCCCTCGCCAGAGAATTCAGATCGCTCGTCCATCGCCGCGCAACTAGTATTTTTTTCTCAAGGAACTGCGATCGCCGTTATCGCGATTGGGATCGCTACGATTTGCGGCTGGTTGTTCGATCTCCCGTTGCTTGCAGCTATTCACCCTCGCTTTGCCACCATGAAAGCGAATACTGCACTGTGTTTTATTCTCAGCGGTATGGCGCTTGGGTTAGAACATTGCTACTGCAAGCGTCATTGGCGGTGGCTGCAATCTGTTGAACGCCCGATCGCTTGGTTAATCTGTTTCATTGCGCTCTTAACTTTAGGGCAATACCTGACGGGGGTCAATTTTGGGATTGATGAACTGTTGATTCCTCAACCTGAACCGTTCGAGCAACTCTCCACACCAGGGCGCATGGCTCCGAATACGGCAGTTGCCTTCCTGGTTGTGGGTTTCGCCCTCGTTGCCATGAAAAGTCATCGCCCCAATTATCAGGTTGTGCAAGTCTTGGCTTCTATTGCTGGCTTAATCAGTTTTGCCGGACTGATGGGTTATGTTTATAGCAGCGTATACTTTTATACGACTAATATTACAGGTATGGCATTTCACGCGGCGATCGCATTTCTGTTACTCAGTAGTGGCATTCTGTGCGCCTATCCCGATCGGGGGATGGCGCGGCTAGCCCTAGGTCAGGGGGCTGGAAGCATTGCCATTCGGCAGTTATTGCCCTTAGCCATTTGCCTGCCGCCTCTAGTGTCGGGTATCGCTCAATTCGGCTATCGCCACCAGCTTTACTCCGTGGAAGTAGAAGCCGCGATCGCTGCCACGTTAAACGTAGTTATTTTTGTTGCTTTGATTATCCGTAATGCTCTGGTTCTTAACCGCATTGATACGTGCCGCCAGCAAATAGAAGCCAGACTCGCGCAACTAGCAGCAATTGTTGAATCTTCCCAGGATGCCATTATTAGTCAATCGACTGATGGCACAATTTTAAGCTGGAATGCCGCCGCCGAGCGGATGTTTGGCTATCGCGCTCAAGACACCATCGGCAAATCCTTTTGTCCGATTGTACCGCCAGAAATCAAGCCAGACTTCCATGCCATTTTACAAAGAGTTCTCCAAGGGGAACGCGTCGAAGAATATGAAATGCAATGCTACCATCAAGACGGACATCGCATTGAGGTTGCGGCAACGATTTCGCCCATTTACGCAGCCCGAACCCATGCTCAGGGGAACCGGGTTGGGCAAATTATCGGCGTTTCCACTATTCAACGCGACATTACCGCCCGCAAGCACTTAGAGTTACAACTTCAATCCCTCAGCCAGCGCCTCGAATTTCTCCTGTCCACAAGTCCGGCGGTCATTTTTAGCTTTCAGCCACAGTTTGGCGATCGCCTCACCTATCTGAGTAGCAATGTTACCCAAGTCCTGGGTTATTCCCCCCATTGTTTCAAAAACGATCCTCAGTTTTGGCAAGAGCGAGTACATCCAGAAGATATAGACTCAGTTTCAGAGATATTTCACCAAGCCCTAGACTCTGGGTATAGTTCCTATGAGTACCGATTTTTACATGCTGATGGCACCTATCGCTGGTTGCACGAGGCGGTTCGCTTGGTGCGCGATGATTTGGAACAACCCCTAGAAATTGTCGGCTACCTCGTTGATATTGGCGATCGCAAACAGACAGAATTAGAACTCCTTCGCAGCCGAGACTTGCGAGAAGCCGTGTTTAACGGTTCCACAGATGCCTTATTCCTCGTCGATCCAATATCGCTGCTGACAATGGATTGTAACGAACGCGCCGTTGAATTGTTTGAAGCCGAAAATCGGGAAGCCTTAATTCAAATTGAAGGACATCGGTTGCAGAAACAACCCTTTACTCCAGAAGAGTTAGAACA
>JAAHGE010000508.1 GCA_010672635.1 Desertifilum sp. SIO1I2
TCCGTTCTTCCACCTTAGCAATCCCCCCTGCCTTTGCCCAAAACACCAGTAACTCCGAAACCTCAGAGATTGTAGCCGCCCCTGCTGCTGTACCTCAAGGGTGTCGTCGCGTAATTACCGATGGGTTAGCCGTGCGAACTTCACCCGGAATTAATGCTCCCATGTTAACCGATCGCTTTGGTAACGGAATTTACCTTCCCTTCGATCAAACCATCGGTTTAACAGGAGACAACCCCGCGAGACGCGATAATACAACCTGGCTGCGAATTAACTACCCCGAAGTCGGTTGGGTTGCTCTCCAGGATGCCATTAGCGGTGACATCTTTATTGGTACAACGTCCTCCACCCAATGTAACTCAGGTGGTGGGGGGGGTGGGGGTGGAGGTCCTAACGTCCCTCGCATTTGTCGTCGCGTTATTGTGGATAATTTATCAGTGCGTCGCAATCCTGGTTTAGCTTCAGCTTTAGTGCAAGATCGGTTTGGACGCGATGTTTACTTACCGTTCGATCAAGTCATAGGTTTACCAGGGAATATCCCAATTAATCGCGATGGTACCACCTGGGTTAATATTAGTTACCCCTATACAGGTTGGGTGGCCTCAACAGATCCCAATACCGGAAAAGACTTCTTAGGTTCGACAACCGTAACCGAATGCGGCTTAAATGGGGGTGGCGGCGGTGGCGAAATTCCCGGCTATACCATCAGCAATACAGGCGCAACGGGTTGTCGGGGTATTATTAATGGCAATCGCTATATTCGGGCCTACCCAGGCGTCAATTCTACCGCGCTAAGGTTGGGGAGAGTTGGCGATCGCGTTTCTCTAACGGGGCGCAAAGCCACCGGAAGCGATCGCTTCACCTGGTTAGAAGTCAGCAATCCCATTCCAGGTTATTCTAGAGGCTGGATTGCCGCAGATGACGGCCCTGGAACAACCTTCTACCTTGGCGATAACTGCCGCTAGATTTATCTCAAAATAGGATTGAAAGGCGATCGCCATCTTAGGGTGCGATCGCTTTTCGCTTGAAGTTGAAAAATAGCTCAGTTTATGACTAGGCTTAGTTGACACTGAGATTAACGCCTTCATCCCCATGAAAGACTGGTTTCACTACCGCCAACGCCTAACGCCTTACTTATTTCTAGCGCCAGCCTTAATCATTCTCGGCTTAACCGTATTTTGGCCCGCTTTGCAGGCATTTTATCTCAGCTTTAACCGCTACGAATACGATCTGACTCAAACCCCGCAATGGGTAGGTTTAGCCAATTTTCAGCGTTTAAGCCGCGATCCAGTTTTTTGGCAAACCCTCCGCAATACTCTGCTATACCTTGTGGGGGTTGTCCCGATTTTAGCGATCGCACCTTTGGGTTTAGCAATCTTAGTTAATCGCCAACTCCGATTCATCACCTGGTATCGCGCCGCCTTCTATACGCCTGTCATTATCTCAATGGTGGTTGCAGGGATTGCATGGCGGTGGCTTTATGCAGAAAATGGCTTATTCAATCAATTTTTACAACCTTTAGGCATTGCACCCATCCCTTGGTTAACCCATCCTAACTGGGCGCTACCCAGCGTCATGGCCGTTACCATCTGGAAAGGACTAGGCTATTATATGGTGATTTATCTAGCCGGTTTGCAATCCATTCCCCAGGAACTTTACGAAGCTGCCGCCATTGACGGATCGGATGGGATGAGGAGACATTGGGATATTACCGTCCCTTTAATGCGGCCTTATTTATTCCTAGTTGCGGTAATTTCTGCGATTTCGGCCACCAAGGTCTTTGAAGAAGTTTATATCATGACCCAAGGCGGGCCGCGCAATAGTTCTAAAACCATTGTGTACTACGTTTACGAGCAAGCCTTTCGTAATTTAGAAATTAGCTATGCTTGCACGATTGGCTTAGTGTTATTTCTGATGATTTTGACGCTTTCGCTGATTAATCTTAAGCTTTCTAGCCAAACGCGATCGCTCTAACTCATCTAAATTGCTGTTAGGGGGGTGAGTTTCACGGTCATTCTACTCAACCGAATTTTTTGAATTCTTACTCGTTTAAATTGCTCGACGGAAGGTTCTAATAGCTTGTTAGCCTCCGGCTGCTGTTATTGCAATCTTAATTGCCATTGTGACATTCCTAAAGAGATTAGGGTTGAGAACGGGTTGAGTGACAATCAAGATAGTCGCCTAGGTTAGGTTGAGGTACGAAAACCAACAGAAACTAGGGACTTTCAGCGATTTTGTCAATTAATCAAGGGTTTTAGAGTCTTGTTTAAGAAAGTCACCAATTAGATATAACGAACCGCACAAAATGACGAGATGCTGAGGATCTGCAACTGCTGCGGTTAAAGCGGTTTCAACGTCTGGATGAACCTGACAAATGGCTAATTCTGAAGTGACTTCTTGGGCCAGTTTTGCCAGTTGTTGGGGTTCGGCGCAAGGATGATTGGGAACGGGAACGAGGTGTAATTGATTTCCGGGTTTGAGTAAAGCCTGGAAAATGTCCCGATGGTCTTTGGTGGATAGCATCCCCATCACCCAGGTTATTTGGGTTTCTGCATATCCTAGCGTCTCGATGTATTGGCGCAATACTTGGGCGGCGGCGGGGTTGTGGGCCCCATCAATGAGAATGCGGGTATTTTGCCAAGAATACCACTGCAAGCGACCTGCCCATTGGGTTTGGGCCATGCCCTGCTGGATGGCAGTGTCCGGGATATGCCAACCTTGTTGTTGTAAGAGTTGGAGAGTGGCGATCGCCAGGGCTGAATTCTGTAGTTGCATCTCTCCCAAGAGGCTCACAGAATAGGTCATCTCTGTCAATCCGGGTGGTGGCATAAATTGGGCCTGACCCGATCCTAAATCTAACGCGGGTGGCGGAAAAATGGCCCGGCAGTTGAGTTCTTGAATTCTTGCGGCTACGACAGCTTGCGCTTCGGGGGGTAGCGCGCCAACCACCGCCGGACATTCGGGTTTGAGAATTCCCGCTTTTTCCCTGGCGATATCGGCGAGGGTCGGGCCTAAAATTTGCCAGTGTTCGCGACTGATGGAAGTAATAATGCTGACTAACGGTTTCTCGCATACATTCGTTGCGTCTAAGCGTCCCCCCAAACCCACTTCAATGACGGCAATATCGACCTGTTGCTGGGCAAAATAAAGCCATGCAGCGGCCGTTACCACCTCGAATGGGGTGGCAGAGTAATCCTTGGCTTCTACCGTCTCTCGGACGTGCCAGAGTAAGGCTTTAAAATCAGCCGTGGGGATGGGGATACCATTGAGGCAAATCCGTTCTGTCCAATCTACTAAATGCGGTGAAGTATAGCGGCCTGTACGGTATCCAGCAGCAGTTAAAACTGAGGAGAGATACGCACAAACCGATCCTTTGCCGTTGGTTCCTGCAACGTGAACGATCGGGACTTGTTGTTGGGGGTTGCCTAAATCTGTCAGGAGTTGGCGAACGCGTTCGAGTCCCAATTTCACCCCAAAGGGCTGAAAGGGTTTGAGGATCTCGTCAATTTCCCACTCAGAATGTTGTTGCACGCTTTTCAACTCCTACAAAAGAAAACTGACTGTCTCTTAGTGGAGAAACAGCCAGTTTATTAAGATAAATTACAATTAGGCTTGTTTGTTTAAGAAGTTCTGAACTTGGGCGATCGCAATCTTACCGATATTGTAGAAAGCCCAGCCACCAGCAACCATTAAGGGCAGTAGAACGATTAGCACGCGTAAGTCCATAGTCTGCTTCTCCAATAAGATTTTTAAACCCTTCTCATATTTTATATTTAACCTACTTTTGCCATTTTTGACAGAGGATTTTAACCCGGAGCCGAAAAACCCAGGTTTGTCCCTTTCCCTGCGTGAACTAAAGCCAGTTGGTAGTAGTGCTTGGCATGTTCAATTAAATCTGCGGCCTCAGTTTGGGGTACCTCGCGCAGGCATTTTCCGGGAATCCCCACTACTAGGGAAAATGGCGGTACATCTTTTGTAACCACCGCCCCCGCTCCAATTATACTGCCAGTTCCCACCCGAACCCCATTGAGGACGATCGCCCCAATACCAATTAAACAGCCCCGTTCGATATGGGCGCTATGAATAACAG
>JAAHGE010000509.1 GCA_010672635.1 Desertifilum sp. SIO1I2
TGGCTAAATCTTCAGGCGGTTCGCAATTTGAGGTTCTATGTCTTCTGAAACGCCCGGAATTTTGGCTTTAGACTTTGATGGCGTGCTATGCGATGGTTTGCAGGAATATTTTCAAACCACCTGGCGCACCTATCGACAGCTTTGGATGCCCTCTAAAAGCGAACCGCCTGAAGATTTAGCCCCCGTCTTCTATCGCCTGCGGCCTGTAATTGAAACGGGTTGGGAAATGCCGATCCTCTTGCGGGCCATTTTTCTAGGTTATCCCGAAGAAGACATTCTCCAAGACTGGCCCAACGTCGTTCAGCATATCTTAGAAGCAGAAGACCTCAAACCCAAAACCCTAGAAGTCACCTTAGATACTCAGCGCGATGCTTGGATTGCTAGCGATGAAATGGACTGGTTAAGCTATCATCGCTTTTTTCCCGGCGTTTTGGACAAAGTGCGATCGCTCCTTTCCACCCCCATACAACTCTTCATCATCACCACCAAAGAAGAACGCTTCGTCCGTACCCTCCTGCAACAACAAGACATTAACCTTCCCCAACAACAAATTTACGGCAAAAGCACCTATCGCCCCAAACACGAAATCCTGCGCGACTTAAGCACCACCGGCGAAAAACTCTGGTTTGTCGAAGACCGTCTCAAAACCTTACAATCCGTACAGAAACAAGCCGATTTGTGGGATGTCGTCCTCTTTTTGGCAGACTGGGGATATAACACCCAAACCGAACGCGACTCTGTTGGCGACTCTCCCCGCATCCATCTGTTGTCCTTAGAGCAATTTAGCCAAGATTTCGCCCAGTGGCGACCCGTCGCCAAGCCAATTTAACCCCAAGGCGGTTCTATGCTCGATCTGACCAAACTTGCCGGACAAATGCAAGGCATCAGCCAGCACTTAACCCAGGAAGCCACGGCGAACCGCCAGCGCCTCGAACGCGCCTATCGCTACCTAGCGCAAGTCAGTCAGAAACAGGACAAACTCGTCGAAATTCAACAAACCTGGCATCATGCCATCGGGTTTAACGCCGCCACCCCCCTAGAACCCATTGAAACCTGCATCGACATTAGTCCGCCGCCTCCCCTGCACACCATTCTCGCCACCGATGGGTCGCAAATTGCCCCCAGCCATCACGAAATCGCCTATTGTTATTTAATCAACGTCGGTCGCGTTATCCTTCACTACGGTCAAAATCGCTATCCTCTTCTCGATAGCCTACCGGAAATTTTCTACCGCCCGGAAGACCTTTATATCTCGCGTCAATGGGGAATTCGCACCGAAGAGTGGATGAGTTATCGCCGTACCGTTTCCGAAGCCGCTTCCCTAGCGGAACTCGCAACTCAGGCAGACTTCCACTCAACTCCAACTTTAGCAATGGTGGATGGTTCGCTGATTTATTGGTTTTTAGACCAACTCCCCATAGACGCCCGCGATCGCATTCTTCCCCCCATTCTAGAGGCTTGGCAGGCCCTACAAACCCTCCGTATCCCCTTTGTAGGCTATCTCTCTGCTTCGCGTAACAGCGAGGCGCTAAACTTCCTCCGCCTCGAAGCCTGTCCCCATAACGTCCCCAACTGCGCGCTACACTGCAACGGCATCACCGATGAAGCCCCTTGTCAAGTCTTCCAACCCCTGCGGGATACGGCAATTTGGTCTAATTTACTCCAACCCGGACAACGTAGCGGCCTGTGGCGCAGTTCGGCGCGCATTCTCGATCGTTATGGCGAACAAGCCATCTATTTCTGCTACGTCCACGTAGGGACAGAAATTGCCCGCGTTGAGTTTCCCCAATGGATGGCGCAAGATGCAAACCTTCTCGATTGTGCTTTAAGTTTAACCCTCGCCCAGGTGCAAAAGGGTTATGGCTATCCCGTGGCGCTAGCAGAAGCCCACAACCAAGCCGTAGTTAAAGGAGGCGATCGCGCTCGCTTCTTTACCCTATTAGAGCAGCAAATGATTAAAGCTGGCTTAAAAAATGTGGGAATTTCTTACAAAGAAACTCGCAAACGAGGAAGCATCGCTTAAGGGGGTCAGGTGAAAATTCCAGAAGATGCTATTTATTACGCTAATTCCTAATAAAGAGGCAGACTCATGAAACCCGAACTTTATCAAGAAATTGCGCTGAATCGAGACTTTCCTGAATACAACTTACATCAAGGTGATATTGCCACTTTAATTGACTACGTACCCCATCCCACCGGACAGGAAGAAGGGGCTATCTTAGAAATCTTCAATGCTTTGGGAGATGCGATCGCAGTTGTAACCGTTCCTATCTCTAGTATTGATATCCTGAAACCCGACGATCGGCTATCCATTCGTCGTTTAGCACCAGCCTGATAAAGGGCATCAAAACCAGATAGATAGCAACCGCCAATGCAGTAGCATCTTCACCCAACTCTATAGCATTGCGATCGCCCTCAAGACAAAACGGGAAGGCTGCGTGAGTTACACAAAAGACAAATTTTGTCAAGCCATAGGGACTCCTACAGTATCCCCTTAGAACTGGGAATATGACCGGCGCGGCGCGGATCGATTTCTACCGCCATCCGCAAAGCCCTTGCAAACGCCTTAAACGTCGCCTCAATAATGTGATGGGAGTTAATTCCATCCAGTTGACGGATATGCAACGTCATCTGAGAATGATTCACCACCGCCACAAAGAACTCTCTAACCAACTGCGTATCATAAGTTCCGACGCGCTGCGTGGGAATTTCTAAGCCATAACTGAGATGAGGACGACCCGAAAAATCGAGCGCCACCTGGACTAAAGACTCATCCAACGGTGCGATAAAATGCCCAAAGCGGACAATTCCCTTGCGATCGCTCAACGCTTTCCCCAAGGCTTGACCGAGGGTAATTCCCACATCTTCATTCGTGTGGTGATCGTCAATCTCAATATCTCCCGTCGCCTTCACCTCTAAATCGACCAACCCGTGCGACGAAATTTGATGTAACATGTGGTCGAGAAACGGAACTCCCGTCTTCGCATCGCAATGGCCTTGACCATCGAGATTAATCGACACATAAACATCCGTTTCCCCCGTGACGCGATGAACCGAAGCGCTACGAGTTTGAGCAATAGGAGCAGTAGAAGGGCGATCGCTAGTTTGCATAATCTCAATATCGGAAATAGCCAGCCTCAGACGGGCTAGGAAATACTACCACCCTAACCCATCCGTACAGAAATCAAAGACTACATTCCCATAATTTCATATCCTGCATCCACATAGATCGTCTGACCCGTAATCCCGCTTGCCAAGTCGCTGCTGAGGAACGCCGCCGTATTTCCCACCTCAGTCTGCGTCACCGTCCGGCGCAGGGGGGCCGTTTCTTCCACATGATGAATCATATCCAGGATACCGCCAACGGCCGAAGACGCCAACGTCCGGATTGGGCCGGCGGAAATCGCATTCACCCGAATATTATGCGGCCCCATTTCTGAAGCCAAATAGCGCACGCTGCACTCCAAACCCGCCTTCGCGACGCCCATGACGTTATAGTTGGGAATCACTTTCACTCCCCCCAGATACGTTAGGGTAATAATACTCCCGCCCTCAGTCATTAACGGTTTCGCCGCTGCTGCCAATTGGGTTAAAGAGTAGGTGCTAATCTCTAGCGCCGTCATAAACCCCTGGCGCGTCGTTTGGCTAAATTCGCCGCTGAGTTCATCTTTGCCAGCAAACGCCAAACAATGAATTAAGATATCCAGCCGGCCCCATTGTTCTTGAACGGCGGCAAACATCGCCTGAACTTGGTCATCCTCCTGTACGTTACAGGGCACAATCAGGCTAGGATTGAGGGGAGCGACGAGTTCTTCAACTTTCTTTTTGTAGCGGTCTTTTTCGTCGGGTAAATAGTTAACCCCAATATTTGCCCCGGCTTTGTGAAGTTGTTGGGCAATTCCCCACGCAATAGAGCGGTTATTGGCGATCCCTGTGACTAGGGCATTTTTTCCGGACAAGTCCAACATAGCGGTTTGATTTTAGGTTAAATTAGGGGTCAAGTTCAACAAGGGTGTTCTGTGCTACAAGTTGGGTGAGCTTGAGCATCCGCGATCGCCCTTCATAATGAA